>CAVRRG010000036.1:0-5321 GCA_963723365.1 Calditrichota bacterium
ATAACCTCACCCTTAAAACTAAACAACAGAATAAGAGTTAGCAGCAAAGCAACAATAGTAACCGGGGTTAGCACGTGCAGGAATTTTTCTTTAAACCAAGTTTCACCTTTCGATTTTATAACCCATATCCGCGAAAAATAACCGGCAACCAGAGGCAAAGCTACATAAATAGCTATTGTCAGCAATAGGGCTTGCCAGGGCACAGGCAGTTGACCTACTCCAAGAAGAAATCCGCCCAGAGCGCCATAGAGTACTAACATAGTAAGAGAATTGAGTGCTACCATAACCAATGTCAGGCTATCATTACCGCGGGCTAAATAACTCCAGACAAGGACCATTGCAGTGCAAGGTGCAATCCCAAGCAAAATACATCCGGCAAAGTAACTGCGCCAAAGAGGGATCTGTAACATTTTAATTCCTTCATGTAAGACAACTGTTCCTGATCCATGTTTAGCAGCAACAGGTAGGTCTAATCCAAATGGTATTTTCACTAAATCCATTTGTTCAGCGCCAATAAAGGATTTTAGCAAAACTCCAAGAAACAGCATAGATATTGCGTACATGGTAAACGGTTTGATAAACCAGTTGACAAATAAGGTGAGGTAAACAGGCTTTCCGCTTTTTCCTGCGCGTACAATGCTGGCAAAATCGATTTTAACCATGATGGGATACATCATAAAGAAAAGACAAATAGCTATTGGGATGGAAACAACCGGCGCATTATTGACATCGATAGACATGCCATCCAATGTCCCGGCAAAGTCCGGAGCAATCTTGCCTAGAAAAATGCCTCCCAAAATACAAAGGGCCACCCAAAGCGACAGGTAACGTTCGAAAAGGCTTGACATTTTACGGTTTTCAATATTTCCTGTTTCATTTTTAATATTCACAACAAATTTCCTGAACAAGGTTTTTGTTAGCGGGTACCTTTTTCATCTATACTCTTTAAACTTAAAAACTTTTTAGGTAACGTTCGAAAATACTTAAGGAAATCTTTTGTTTCAACATCAATTCTTACTCCCTTTAGTGCTTGCAGCCGGAAAAAACTTGTTGTCAAGCCGATTTTAAGTTTATACATTGCAGCTAAGTATCTTTCAACCATAGGGAGGTAACTATGTTTAAATTTAACAGAGAGGTGCCTATTGAGAATTTGATTTCCAGGCAAATTAAGTTTTGGCAAAAAAAAGCAAAGGAATCCAAGGGCAAGCAAAAAACCTTTCCCAATATAACAATTTCCAAACAACCCGGCAGCAGGGCACTGGAAGTTGCTGATGCCATCGCCAAGCGTCTAAACTGGCAGGTTTTTGATAAACAAATAGTGGATTATATGTCCAGCAATTCCAGCATTAGAAAGAATGTAATTGAGCTGTTCGATGAAAAAACACGCTCTGAAATGGACGAATTCTTCTCTATTTTTCTCAATAAAAACTCAATTAGCAAGGAAACATATCTAAAACACCTTGTTAAAACGATAGGTGCCATTGGCCGTCACGGTAACAGTATAATAATAGGCCGGGGGGCCAACTTTATACTTCAGAACAAGCAGGCTGTCAAGATTTGTATAATAGAAGAGTTCATTGACAGGCAGGCAAACCTGTCAAGAGCAAACGCCGGCGTACTGATAGCTGAAAACCAGGTAAAAAAATTGGATGAAGAACGCAAATCCTTCCTGAAAAAATATTTTAATAAAAAACCAGATAATCCTTTTGACTATGATGTCTTAATAAACCTATCGCGCTGTTCAGTAAAACAAGCAGAATCAATAATCATTGCCGCTCTTGAAGAGAAATTTTTAGTAACAGAGGATGATTTAGTTGTTTTAAAAGATAATTTTTGATTTATATGAGAATTCAATAAATTCTGCAGTAATTTCAAGCAAGATTAAATAGTTGATATAAGGATTTATTAGCTTTGGAGCTATTATGAGGATAGGAATAATTATTGGCAGAATTGGTGATGTTGATGGCGTTGCCTTAGAGACCGAAAAGTGGATTAAAATCTTACAGGAATTCGGACATGAGATTTTTATCCTTACCGGGAGTTTTAGAAAAAAAATAATCGATAACGAACACGAGGATCAAATTCCCAACATTTCATTCTTTTCACCCAATTGCGAATGGGAGCAAAACAGGGCTTTTTTCTTTCCACCGGATAAACCAAGAGAATTACTGAAGCACCTGCATAGCGTTTCTGATGGTCTGGCTATCCGCATGTTTAAATGGGTAATGCAAAAGAAACTTGAACTTCTTGTTATCCAAAATGCATCAGCCTTGCCGGCTCACCTGTCTCTGGGAATGGCTATTAAAAAACTTGTAGAAACAACAGGAATTCAGGTTATTTGTCATGATCATGATTTTTCCTGGGAGCGAGGTGAACGCTATAAAACACCGTTTCCTGAAATCCAGCAGATTGTTAAAGAAACTTTCCCTCTGCAGATTGAGCACGCCTGGCACGTTGTTATTAATACCTATGGAAAAACTTTTTTAAAAAAGAATTATAATATCAACTCCATCCTTATTCCAAACGTTATGGATTTTGATGAGCCCTATGGCAATAAAGATAATTATAATAAAAACATGTTATCGGAAATCGGTCTAAAAGAAGATGATATACCCTTATTTCAAATTACACGGATTGTCCGAAGAAAAGGAATTGAAACAGCGGTTAATTTAATTGAAAGGCTTGATGATAAGCGTGTTAAACTGGTCATTACTGGAAGTGCTGCTGACGATGAACGTAAAGGCTACTTTAAAGAACTTGTTGATTTGATTAACAAGAAAAAACTGGACGATCGCGTTATATTTGCTTACCGCAGAATTTTAAATAGCCGCGATAAAAAAAATGGAAACAAAATATATTCTCTGTCGGATGCCTATGCCTATGCCAGGGCCTGTACCTATTTTAGCAGTTATGAAGGCTTCGGCAATGCTTTTGTGGAGGCTTGTTTAGCTAAACGGCCCATTTTTGTAAATAACTACAAACCGGTTTACTGGCAGGATATTGGCTCCAAAGGATTTAAAGCTGTTATGATTGAAGATGGAGAGCTCACTGATAAAGCTGTTGCTGAGATGAATAAGATAATTCATAGCCCAAAACTGCAAAAAGAAATTGGCGAATATAACCATCATCTTGGAAAATTATTGTTTTCCTATGATGTATTAAGAGAAAAATTGGGCATTCTTCTTAACAAAATTTAGTTTCAATTTTCAAGAGGGTTTACTTAATAACTAAAAACACATAGCTTGCTAGCGGAGGTAACGACGATGAATTCAAAGGAATTAATTAGCAAGTTAGAAGCTGAAAAAATAAATACCTGGTTCGATCTTGGCTTATTCCTGGACCATTTAAAAGAAAATCCAATAAATAAACCCACCAGACTTTTTAAATCATTTAATGATTATAAAAACCATTTATCCAATGGCGGAATAGCATTCGTTTCTTTTTTTTATTCTGTAGACGGCGCTTCAACAGAGTGTTTGAAATATGTAAATACACTAAAAAATATTATAAACGGTTTTAGTGTGCATTATATAGCCGGGAAATTTTATGACACCGGTAATCAATTTTTATACCCGGATGCCAAATTATTGCAATTTGACGAATTAAAGCCCTTTGATGAATGGGACCTTTACAAAGATTTTTTTTATAAAAAACTGGAACGCGGAAGCAGAACCTATAATCGTTTAATAAAAGCTTTTTGGAAAGAAACCCTTGTTATAGCAAAAAAACTTTCTGATTACATTGAAAAAAACGATATACGACTGTTGTACCTTATTAACATAAATTCCAATCCTGGTAACGTTTCACAAGCACTGGCAACCGTCCTCGTATCTGAATATATGGATATACCCGTAATTAATAACTGCCACGATTTTTATTGGGAAGAAGGTCATAGTGAAATTGACATCGAGGAAAATAATTTCAAGCCGGGTCCGCGGGACCATTTTTTTAAAAATTTTCACCTGGGCGAAGTTTTTTCATTAATAGAGATGATTTACCCCTGGGATTCAAGGAAATGGCTCTCCTTAAGCATCAACCGTGCGCAATGTGATGAGCTTATAGCACAGCATGGACAAAACCCGGCAAATGTGCAGCTAATTGATACATGCGTTGATATTGAAAAGTATAAAACCGTTCTCTCAGCAGAAAGACGTGTTGAGGTTTTGCAGCAGATAAATTTTATTTTTCAGAAAGACAAAAAAGACCTTCAAACTTACTCCGTTGGTTCCTTCCCCAGGTTTAAAGATACATCTGAACTTTTTCCTGTTTTGTTTTCTGACCAACAGCAAAAACTTACAGACTTTGAAAAGGATAATATTGTATTACTGCAACCCACGCGCATTTTAAAACGAAAAGCTATTGAGGTAGATTTCAGGCTGATCACAAAACTTTTTAATGATTATGAAGTACTGGATTATTTTGATGAAAATGAAAATTTAAGCATAACTATACTTATCACAGGACCAGTAGCGATAGGAAATATCAATTATTTCTATAGTTTATTAAATGAATTTCAACGTGCTCTTAAATCCATTGATGTAAAATACCGTTCAAAAATTTTCCTTGGATTTATGTTTAGTGCATTTGATAAAAAGGACTTCAAAGCCAGGTTTAAAAATCCTTTTGATTTAAACGAATTATATAAAACCGCCACCATGATCTTGCTGCCCAGCACAACAGAGGGCCGGGGATTACCGATTATTGAGGCTGCCGCTTGTGGCGTTCCTGTTTTTTGCAGGCGTTATAACCCGGAACACGTTTTTGCCCATGTTATCGGGGAGCACTTACCAAAAGTACACAGGATTAATGTTATTTCTTTCAGGGATCCTAATCTTAATGAAGAAATAATTGAATCTGTAAAACAACACATTTTTGCTCCTAAAGCATTTGAAAGCAGTAACAAGCGCAACAAAGAAATTTAGAGAATAAAGCCATATCGGTAACAGATGGTGTAATCCAAAGAACTTCATTAACTTCTCTATCAGCTGGAATAGTATAAACTTGTTGACCAGCAACTACATCAATATAATCTTTCTTTAATTCCCAAGGACCTCTAGCTTGAAGACCCACTTGTTTTGAATAAGCATATGTATATTGTGTCATGAAATCAAAGTTCCTAACACTCAAGGCAAACGCCATATCTGTCTTATCAATGTTTTGACCCAATAGTGATTGCCATTGATGTTCTATAAGCCATTCTTGTACATATTGAGCATAATCCTCAATTGCCATTTCTAAGAAAGTACATAATTGGTCATCATCTACTTCTATCTGACGAGTAGGAGCAATACTAAATGAGTCAAAAGGTAGACGTACATAAA
>CAVRRG010000037.1:0-29802 GCA_963723365.1 Calditrichota bacterium
GCGGATTTTTCTACCGTCCTTCGATTTCAGGTTATCTCCGAAAACGGAATCAGATACTTTTCCCAGCAAAACAGTACTGCCGGATAAACGGGGCAAATCGCCCTCAGCGATGATTTGTTTTATGGGACGGCCTTCATTTACGCGTGAACCATAATTTTCAACAAGGTCACGTATTTCGTTTTTGTTTAACATGGTTATTTTTGTTAGGATTTAGCGTTTGACTTTTTGTTTTTATTAAGAGAAGTAACTTAGGAAATTATTAAAATTTCAGCAAGGGGTGCAGCATGATTTATAGGGCTGCACAGCTATAAAAAGCTATCAAAAAGATCAATAATCTGGGTCAGATCCTTAATCTCTCTATAATTCTCACTATCTCCCTGAAAATCTTCAACATGTTCGTGAGCCCATGTTGTAGCGCATGGTATATGAATAGCATTCCCGCCAATTTTTAAAACGGGAAGAATATCCGATTTCAGTGAATTACCAATCATTAAAAACTGATTTGCTTTTATATCCAGGTGTTTTATCAGTTTTAGATAATTTGCAGTATCTTTTTCACTCATTATTTCGATATGATGAAAATATTTTTCCAGGTTGGAATTGGCAAGCTTGCGTTCCTGGTCTAACAGATCTCCTTTTGTCGCAACAATAAGCCTGTATTTATCCTGCAAGAATTCCAGGATTTCTTCTACTCCACTTAATAGTCGCAGCGGCGCATTTATTAAATCCCGGCCTAATTGCAAAATTTTGCCAATAGTGGACACCGGTAGCGCATGATTACTTAAATTTATAGCTGTTTCCAGCATGGAAAGAACAAAACTTTTTGCCCCGTAGCCATACAGGGACAGGTTGGCAATTTCGGTTTTTAACAATTCTTTGTCACATGTTTCCCGATCAACCCAGCTCGCCATCAATTGCGCAAAATGCTGCTCTGCTTCGCGGTAGAAAGGTTCATTTTCCCATAATGTATCATCTGCGTCAAAGCAGACAACTTTTATATCTTTATGCATATCTTTTTGTAACTGAATTTATAGATTGTCTGATCAGTTCTTCTAAAATATCCAGGTTTATATCTGGCAATTTTTTGATATACAGACAAGCTTTTCCGGTTTTATGTTTGCCCAGTTTTTTTAATAAAGATTCATATTCTGAGAATCCGGACATAATATACAAAGTGATAGCTTCTTTTCTTGGCGAAAAGCCAATTTTCATCCAGTCTCCTTCTCTGCCACTGTTATATTTATAATGATATGTGCCAAAGCCCACAATACTGCTACCCCACATAACAGGTTGTTCTTTAGAGATTGATTTCATCGTTTCTAAAACAGCAAAACAGTCTGCTCTTTTTTGTTGGTCTTTAATAGAATTGAGAAAGTCTTTAACGCTTTGCTGATTAGGTTTGGTTTTTAATTCCGCCATAAATCCTCTTTAGCTATAATAAGGTGAAATTAAGATATAAATCAGAACACCGCTAAAGCTTACATAAAGCCACATCGGCATAACCCAGCGGGCAATTTTTCTATGTTTGGCTACATTCATATTTAAACCTCTACCCAGTGTTACCAATACAAAGGGCACCAAGTACACCTGCAAGTAAAATATGCGTTAAGAGAATAAACAGATAGACGGTTTTTAAAAATCCCTCTCCACCAAATTTTGTTGAAGGTGTTGTGCTATGATATATCAAATAACTGGCCAGGAAAAAGGTGGTAAAAAGCAAAGCGCCAAATATCAGTTTTTTATGCAGCTCAATCTTTTTATTTTTAATGGCTATAAAAGCCGAGAGTAAAAAGAAAAAGGAAATACTGTTAACTATAGCGTTAAAACGCGGTAAATAGGAAAAATCATAATGATTAAAGGATTGTTTAGAAATATTAGTAGCCAAAAATATTAAAACATAAATGGCAATAGATAAAATCCATATGGCAGGTGTGTAGTTTTTCTCTTCTTTGTTGGTAGTTATCATTTTTTACATACCTTTAGCTTATTTCTTTTTTAAAACTGAGACTATTTTCTAAATCTTTATATGATCCAGAAGTTTTTGTTTCTTTATAACCCATATTCTTATATAAATCTGCGGCTGCCAGCTGTTTTTTCCTTGTTTCCAGGACGGTGGTTTTGTGTCCCAGCTCTTTGGCCCACTTTTCCAATTCCGTTAATATGATTTTTGAATAACCCTTTCTTCTATATTGGGGCAGGACAAACATACGTTTTATTTCCGCTATTTGCGGTTGATGAGAAATGAAACAGCCACAGGCAACAGCCCTGTAGTTTTCATATAACAGAAGGACCGTTTTTATATTGCCGACAGCGCTATGGGCCTTATAAACAGGCTTTATCTCCGGATAGAGTGTTAATATCTCGCTGTCTAAAAAACCAATAAGATCATGAAAATCTTTACTGAGACTGTCTGTTCGTTTTATTTTTAACATATTTTAAAATAAAAAAGGCCACATCATGTATGTGATGTGACCTTAAAATAAGAAATAAAAAAAATATTACTTAATCAAAATCGCTTTTTTTACCAATGTGTGTGAGCCGTTTTCAAGTTTATAAAAATACAGGCCACTGGCAAGATTAGAAGCATTCCAATTATATGTATGCGAACCTTGTTCAAATTTTTCAGAAACAAGAGTTTCCACAAGTTGGCCGGCAATATTAAAAACTTTTAAGGTCACAAATCCCGGATTATCAATTTTAAAGTTAATGCGGGTGGTCGGATTAAAGGGATTGGGATAATTCTGCGCCAATGAGAATCCCTTGGGTTTTTTAGCGTTTTTAGCCGAGACACTGTTTATTATGACTTCGATTTGCGGAAAGAAAGAAAGACCGCTCAAGGCTTGTGCCCCTGTCAGACCCAGAAAAGTACCCTCTCCTGTTACAGGATCAATGCTTATCAATCCGCCATCCAGAGCAGAATCAATATCCGCGCTTAGTCCACCGTAAAGAACACCGTCGGGTCCAAACTCCAAAGCTCCGATTCTAATAAAACCGGTTGCTCCTACTTTTGTTGCAATTCCGGTGGCTGTATCAATCATCATTAAAATATCCGTCGTATCACCATTAGCAGTATCCGGTCCCACACCATATAAGATGCCAGCATCG
This sequence comes from Calditrichota bacterium, assembly GCA_963723365.1. Lineage (GTDB taxonomy): Bacteria > Calditrichota > Calditrichia > Calditrichales > J004 > CAVRRG01. The sequence continues at coordinate 3,106 of CAVRRG010000037.1, forward strand.
GAAAAGGATAAGCCTCTTATATTTGAGTAACCCGTAAAACCAACAGTATCAATTGTTGCGCTATCCTGATCAACAATAACCAAAATTGATGGGTCCTGAGGACCGGGAATATGTGTTCCAAATAAGGTACCGCCCGGACTAAAATCAAGGCCATTAATTGCGCCAAATTCGTGCCTGCCTACAAATTCAAAATCGCCGCCCAAAGGATTAATTGAAATCATGGAAGAAACTCCGCCTCCGAATGTGGCAAATATAGTTGCGTCACTGCGGAATTCAATTTCGGTTATACCACTTAAAAATTCTTCCCCTATCTCTATGACACCCAATGAGTCATTTTCGCCCGTCAACGGGTCAATTACCCAAAATGCACCTGTGCGCGGGTCTGAAGCAAATAAAGACCCTACGGGTATCTCTATTGCATCCCCGCTTAGATAGACCATATTCGAAGGATTATCGGGATCGTTACTACTGATGGTAATATCACTTTCATATTCGCCTTCTGCCGAGGGCCAGAAATTTATGTCGATTTCAGCATAATTGCCGGGTTCAATGATGAGTGGAAAAGAGACGCTTTCCATGTAAAATTGATCGGCAGGAAGAGGCATGGTTATGTTGGATATACTTACATTTTCGGTTCCGACGTTCCAGACTGTAAGGTGTTTTATTGATTGGGTGTTAACACCGCGTTCATTGAAATCAAGTACCGGAAAAACACCTATTTGCGGTCCTGTAAGAGGAAGGGTGCGGCTGTCCATACCGCTTACCTGACCAAAGCCAATATTGCCGATGGAGTCTGCTGATCCGGTCCATTTATCAATTGCTGCCAGGCCATAGCCAGTATCGTAAGTCACAAATGAAGCAAATAAATTGCCATCATTATCGAAGGCCAGGTCTGGTACCCCGTCACCCACATTTATAGTGCTTAATTCTGAGGATTCCCCGTTAATGGGATTGATCATATGTATTTCACCATCTGCGGTGGAAGCGTAAATATTGCCGTCAGCAGGATCAAAACTCATTCCGCGCCACTCTTCATAGGGCACTTTTACTATAGTTTCCCAATCGGCATTAGACGTATCTATTTTAATCAGCTGCCACTCCCCAAAGAAAAAACCTGGTCCTTTTCCGGATGTTTTTCCCTGAACATCATCACCCTGATAATACTCTTCCATAAACAACGCCAAACCAAATAATTCATCCATATGATTGAAAGCAATAGCCGGCAGAAAATAAATATTAACCTGGTTTATATAAGTAAAATCTGTTGAATCAATTCCTACTCTATACAGTTCGTTATTTGAACTTACCGCAAATATTTCACCGGCTGAATTTATAGCCAGGCCTGGAACGCCGTATCCTAATCCTTCTACACTAACCTCTGTTCCCTGAGCATTTTCTTTATTGATGGTTATTATTCTGCCACCGTCCTGGTTGCCCGTAGATCCATAAAGTACCCCGATATCTGCGGGAGCTATTTGTGCAAAAATGCCTGAAGGCAGCGCGAGTGCCAGCGCCGGTAATGTGAGGGTAAGTTTTATACCAAGTTTCTTTATTAACGATCGTAAAAAATAGATCATAGAAAGTCCTTCCTTTTGATGAGATGTTTTATAAAAGCTACTTTTTTGTATAAACCGCTGCTAGTTTATAGAAATCACCTTATTTAATCAACAGCACTTTTTATCGAAGTTTAAAAATAAAAGGCTGCACCAAAAACGATGCAACCTTCTATTGAAATGATAATAATTGATTATTTAATCAATATTGCTTTTTTAACCAGCGTCACAGAACCTGCTTTGAGCTTGTAGAAATAAAGACCGCTTGCCAAGTGAGAAGCATTCCAATTGTAGCTATGGGTTCCACGCTCTATATTTTCAGAAAGCAACGTTTCAACCAGCTGTCCGGCAATATTGTAAACGTTTAAGGTTACCAAACCTGGTTTATCTAATTTAAAATTAATTTTAGTTGTTGGATTAAATGGATTAGGATAATTTTGAGCTAAAAAGAAACCCTTTGGATTATTGTAGATTTTATCTTTAATATTATTAATAATAACCGGGATCTCGGGAAAGAAGGATAAACCACTTATAGCTTCCATTCCTGTTTGAGCTAAAAATGTACCTTCACCAGTTGTGGTGTTTATGCTTATAATCCCTCCTTCATGGGCCGAGTCAACTTGTACATCATTAAAATATCCGGCGCCAATTCCACCATATAAAACACCATCCGGTCCAAACTCAATCGATCCTATTTTAATAAATCCTGTTTGACCTATTTTTGTGGCCGCACCAGTTGCTGTATCAATGGTCATTAAAATATCGGTTGAATCTCCGTTAACCGTATCCGGTCCAACACCGTATAAAGTGCCATCATCGGCAAAAGACAAACCACGAATATGGGTATAGCCTGTATTTCCGATAAAGTCAAGCGAAGCATCATGCTGATCAACAATAACCAAAGATGAGGAATCAGAGTTGTAATCATCTGCAAATGCCCCATATAAAACACCGTTGGCACCAAAATCTAGCCCATTAACATCACCATAATCGTGATACATGCCTACATATTCTGCCTCACCACTCAAAGGATTGATGGTAAAAACATGCATTTCCCTATCTCCAATTGTAAAGAATAAGGTGCCATCAGCCCTGAATTCAATCTCAGTAATGCCATAAATACTCGAGTTGCCAAATTCGGCCATTCCAAGGGAATCAGCTTCACCTGCCGGATCCATCCAAAAAGCACCTGTTCTTGGGTCAGAGGCGAATAATACCCCGCTTGGAATTAGACTGCTTGCACCCCACAGGCTAACTGTTTTCATTGGGTCATCACTATCATTGCTTGATATTGTTACTTCACTTAAAAAGTCATCCTCGGAAGAGGGCCAGAATTTAATATCGATTGCAGCATAACTTCCCGCTTCAACAATCAGTGGATAAGCGACACTTTCCATATAAAACTGATCTTCCGGCAGAGGCATAGTTATGTTTGAAACACTCAGATTTTCAGTTCCAGGGTTCCATATTAGTAATTGCTTTGTGGTTTGCGTATTTATTCCTCTGGTACCGTAATCAATTACGGGAAAAACCCCAATTTGCGGGCCTGTTAAGGGGTATGTTCTGCTGGCTAAACCACTAAGGCTTTGTAACCCGGTATTACCAACAGAATCTGCTGTACCATCCATTTTATCGATTGAGGCAATGCTAAAAGTTTCATCATTGGGTCCGCGATAAGATGCATAGAGATCTCCTTCATCATCAAAAGCAATATCAGAAATTCCATTACCCCAATTTTCATTGACAAGGTTAGTTTCATTCAATAGTAATGACTCACCATTTAAAGGATTAATAATAAGAATTTTACCATCGTTTGTTGAAGCATAAATATTCCCATCAGCCGGATCAAAGGTCATCCCTCTATATTGCTCAGGTCGTATTTCAATGGCCCAGGTAACCACAGCACTGGATGTATCAAGTTCAATTTTTCCTAGAAACCGCCGATTGTAATTTGAACCATTGCCACCTGTTTTGCTGCTGCTCACGATTTTATCGTAATAATAACCATCATGTATTTCGAATATTGCATAAAGTTCGTCTAAATGGTTGAAAGCAATAGCTAACACTCTATCTAAATATTCATCTTCAAATAAGGAATCTATAACTACTGCGCCTATTTGTTGTGTATCAGCAGAGTCAGCATCAATTCTATATAAATAATCACTGCGATGACCTATAATTTGGCCTGTTGAAGAAATTGCTATACCCTGTACCCTGTTCAGTCCTGTTTCGCCAATAATGGTAGCATCTCCGGAATCTTTATCAATAGTAGCTAATACACCATCACTGTAATAACCACCTGATCCATATAGCAGTCCACTATCAGCAGGTGCCAGTTGCCCAAATGCAATCAGGGGTAGTGACAATGCGCTAGTAAGGGAGGTCATTATGAGTCGATATTTATTTTTCCCGGTTAATAGTAACAATGGATTAATCATATATTCTCCTTTTAATGGTTAATAAAACTATTTATTAGCAATTTTTTTTATGGATGTACCTCGAGAATATCATTAATGAGTAAACATATCTTTCAGTGAAAATATTTCATACTAATGAAAAAGTAAGAGGATAAGAAAAAAGTTGCTTTATTGTTTTAAAGTTAATAAAATTAACTAAAAAATTAATAAGAATAACAAAAGTGCCAAGACAAGGACTAACAAAAGATATAATTATTTCCGAAGCGATTGTTATTATCAATCAAATTGGATACTCAAACTTAACATTTGTTAACCTGGCGCAAAGGTTAAAAGTAAAACCACCCGCCATGTTTAAGCACTTTAAAAATATGGATGATCTGAAACGCCTGCTTACCCTGCGCGCTGTAAATGGGTTAAAGGAAAGCCTGCAAAAGGCATTGGTTGCTGTTTCGGGCGAAAAAGCTATTACCTCTTTTTGCCATGCTTACAGGAATTATGCAAGGATGAACAGCGGTTTGTACAGCGCTATGCAAGCAGTTTACTTTAAGGATAATGAAATTGCTGCCGCTGCAACTCACATGATGTCCTTAATAATAAGCGTCTTAAATGGATTTGATATCGATGAGCAGAATTATATTCATTTATTACGATTAATCCGCAGCTCTCTGCACGGCTTTGTGATCTTAGAGACGGATTTTAAGTTTGGTATGTCAAAAAACATCGATGACTCTTTTCAATTACAGATTGATGCTATTGTATATATGATTAAATCGTATTCAAAATAGGTCTGTTTAAGAAGCTGTATTGCCATTCATGAATTATTCTTTTGCAGGCACCTTTTTTATTGTTTTTCCTCTATTAAATGCAAAGAAAACTTTTTACCATCTTTACTCTGTAATTCACCGTATTTTTTCCAGGCAAGTGGATTTTCAATAAAGTGATCAATAATAGGCTCACTGGATGAGGTAATGGTTGTAGTGCTGGTTGAAGTTCCATATTCAGTCTTTTCTTCTATAATTACCTGACGGGTTATAGTTTGCGGGATACTGAATTCCCGCGAAGACCAAACCTGGCCTTCAGGTGTTATCACATAAATAAAAAGCACTTCTCCTGAAGGCGCTATTTCAATATCAGGACGCATTGTAATATAACCTTTATACGGCTCACTCTCTTTTTCAACTTCTTCGTCAATTGCAGCTTCTGTATCAATAGTATAATAACCCCAGTCAAAAGTTATTTGATAAAAAAACTTTCCGGTTGTCGGGTAATAAAACTCCATATAGGTGTTCATTTGAGACTGGACTGTTTTATCACAGGCGGTTAAAAATAATAATGAAATTGGAAAAAGCAGCAGGAATAATTTCTTCATAAAACCTCCATATTTATGAGACACCAGAAGTTACTATATAACAAATATAATAGTTAAAAACTATTTTTGGAAGTTCTATCTTATTTCAGTTCAATTTTGGCAACATACTGCTGGGCTGTAATAAAAAGAATGTTTTCATCGCTGTTTAAAGCGCAATTAGCAACGGGGACGTCAATTGAAATGGTTCCAAGATGTTCTCCTGTCTCGGTAAAAATTAATACACCTCCCGGTCCGGTCGCGAATATTATCCCATTCTTACTGATTTTCAAACCATCAGGCAGTCCTTTTTTTCCTGGTTTATTAGCGTTTGCATCAAAAAAAACGGACCCGTTTATAAAATTGCCGCTGTTGTCAATATCATATACCTTCCAAATAATCATTTCCGGATCCGAGTTTCCTACGTAAGCTTTTGTAAAATGAGGATTTATAGCGATACCGTTTGGTCGTCTAAGAGAGGAATCCATCAGCAAAACAGCACCATTGGGAGTAAGGCGATATATTCCGTTAAAGGAGATTTCTTTAGCGGGATCATCATCTTTTCCGGGCAAGCCATATGGCGGGTCTGTAAAGTACAGGCTGCCATCTTTGCCAAATACCGCATCATTGGGACTGTTAAATTTTTTACCCTCAAAGTTATCGGCTAAGGCAACAAATAAAGGTTGAGGTGCATTAAGGGGTGCATCCATTTTTGCAATGATCCTGTCTCCATGCTGGCAAAGTAGCAGTTCGCCCAGCGAATTTAAAAGTAATCCATTAGATCCCTCAGCCCATCCTGTGCCAGTATATCCGGATGGATTAAGATATTCCTTTGCTTTTTCACCTTCCTTCCAACTATAGACGATGTTGTTGGGGACATCGGACCAAAGCAGCATTTTTTCACTTTCAATCCAAAGTGGACCTTCTGACCAGCTGAAACCTTCTGCTATTACTTCAATTTTTGCTCTGGGGTCAATTATTTTATCTAATTGGTCATCTAATTTTATTATCTCTCCAATATATTTAGCATCTATTTTATGATTGGAGTAGCATGATAAAAAAACAAAAAAACAGATACTTAAAATTATAAAGCGCATAATTATCGTGGAATCTTCTAATTCGTTTGATTTTTTAGCAGATCTACTTTTTTATAGTACTTTGCAGCGTTAATCGGCATTAAAATGGGCAGTGCCATGTATATAAACCCGGCAAAAACTGCAATTTGAGGCGGCATTAACCAGGCAAAACAGGCGGATAGAAGACCGGAAACAGATAAAATATAATTACTGGCAATTTCTGATTTTGTAATTATTGTTTCAATCTCTGTTAACAGTAATTCTTTTTTAGAATGGGCATGGCGGTAAAGCAAAGCTATTATTAAAGACATGAGTGCCAAGCCGATACCATAAATTATAAAAAGTCCCAGCAGTTCTTCGTAATGCGAAATGATGAATTCAGAAGGCAGCCAACCAGCCGAAATCCATGAAAATAATGCGGAAAACATTAAGCGCAAGGGATAGACATAAACGAGCATTACAAAGATCAGGCTTAAACTCAGAAGAATGGAAACAGGATCTTCCAGACCATAGCGCCTGCTCCACTTGCGATGACCAATCCAGAACATGGCCACTGCCGCAAAGCTAGCCAGGAATGATGGAGTCCCTTTTAAAGCCAGGATTAACTCACTGTAAGTTTCCGGAATATCTCCCACTGAAATGACCAGCATGGTTATGGCAAAGGCAAAAGCGGCATCTATAAATGTTTCTAGACGTGTCGTATTCTGACCTCGAAAATAGAAATTATTAATTACAGGCAGTTTTTTAAGCTCTTTTTCAGTCCATTGCATAGCATTTTTGGGTTATTTAATAGCGGTCTTAAAATAAACCTTACCTTTTAAATTAACAATACCTATCTAAGCAGGAGATTTTTTTCCGAATCCAGAGTTTCTATCTCTTTTGTTTAACATTTCCTGCCTGCAACTGGTTATTAGAGATAAGGCTATTAACCTTTTGGAATGGCTTAGAATGCATTTTTTGCTGATTTTTCTTGGTTATTTAGTAGCAAATTGATGGCGCTCACTTATTTTAGCCAATTAGATGACGTATGTTTATTAAAAATTTAATGCAATAAACAATCGGAGGATACGATGAAACATTTTTTAATAATAATTCTATTTTTACTACCGTCTGTCATTTTCTTTTCATGCTCAACTGACTCCACCTCAACCACAGATGAGCTTAATGTTGAAGAATCTGTTTTGGAACAGGCAGCTATTGGCTATGAGATAAATGATATTGCCAACACAACCAACGAGGTGGATGAGCTTACCAACCCGGGAGAAGTGGATATTGAAGACGATTTTGATATTTTTGACAAACAATCCTATTTACTTAATAAAACGAAAGAGTATTCGAAGCTTTCCAGGGAATTATCTGCCAATAATAAATTCTCAAAAACAGCGGAAGATTCTTTGTTTGCTTTTTGGGCTGATACCAGTTTATCACGCATTACCAGAACCTATTGGTATTATGATTCAATGACCGAAGAAACCAGGCTTGAAATTGCCGTTGAATTCCTCAATCCTCTGCATCGCGTAAGGTACGATAGCAGCTCTATAATCGTAAGCGGGGATAAAATATTAACGCTATATAATTTGAGATTATTCAAAGATACTTTTATTCTGAATAATATTGAAACTAGTTTAACGGCAACCAGTTGGGATGATGATGATGAAGTCAATGGCTTTACAGCTGTTTCGACTTCTACCTATAATGAATCAAGTCGTGTTGTATCGGTTACCAATACGTTAACTTTTAATTCTGATGAATCAGGAACAATTTCCCAAGAATTTGAATTCCAGGATGGTACAAGCAGCAGCCACTCTGTTACCTACGGTAACGGGCAGGGCACATTTAGCAGGGAATTCAGAAATGGTGTTACCCAAAACGGATCTTTCAATGATGTTAGAGACGATGGTGTGGGCTCTTTTGAATCGTTAACCTCTTTTCCGAATAATTTTTATCTGGTTAGTATTTTTAAACTGGCAAATGTCGTTTTAAATCAACAGTTAAGAACAGCAACAACCGATTTATTAAGAGTTATTACTTTTTCAAGCGGCCGCGTCGATTCTACCCAGGTCAATATTGTGGCATCCAAAGAAATGGATTATCCGACTATTGAAATAAATGCCACAAGAGCAAACGGCGCTCATGGGACAATGTTAATTACCAAATTACCTGATTTTGCTACACTGGAAGGAACTTGGACTACCTGGGACAGCCTGTTTGTCGTTATTACAGGGGAGAGGTATGATGATGGAAGTTCCTGGTTGCTATATCAGGTTTATGAAAATGAAGAAGCCTATAATAACAGTGAAGGTCCTATTGCTGAAGCTGAATACAACTTTTACGCCGATGGCAGCGGTGAAGGAAGATTCACTCACAGGGGCACCAGGTACGATATGGAGCTCGATGATACCGGACGCGGCAATATTATCCGGAACGGTGCGAGACGCGCTATAAATATGCATCGTTGATCAAAGTATCATCCTAAGAATTAATTTAAATCCCCCTTTTTAGGGGGATTTTTTTTTAGCTTCCCAAAGCAGCATAGCTTTTTTTCGGTAACTACCCCAGTGATAATCACCAAAAACACCCATATTTTGAATGACTCTGTGACATGGGATAATGTAGCTTATAGGATTACTCCCAACAGCACTCCCTACAGCCCTGCTGGCTTGCGGTTTACCAATAATTCTAGCAATATCCTGGTACGAAAAAACACTGCCCGCAGGAATTTTTAATAAGGCTTCCCACACTTTTATCTGGAAATTTGTTCCCCTCACAAATAAAGAGATTTCCCTGTTCTTTAAATCAGGATTAAATATTGTTTCAAAATAGGATAGGGTTTTATCCCTGTTTTTTTCAAATTGAGCGTTTGGAAATCGATCCATCATATCGTTTTCAAAATTGTTATTATGGCCATCACTATAAAAGCCCATAAAACACAAACCTCTTTTTGTTACCGCTATTACACAATTACCAAACGGGCTTGCGTGAATCCCATAATCTATATGCAATCCATTACCCAGTGCTTTAAATTCTCCCGGTGTTACGGCATCTATGGATATAAAGAGATCATGTATCCTGCCCGGGCTGGAAAGGCCGCTTTCATAGGTGGCATCCAGCACAGAGCGCGATTCATGCAACAGTTTGCGGGCGTGAACTATTGTTAAAAACTGCAAAAATCTTTTGGGACTTATGCCTACCCAATCTTTAAAAGTGCGCTGCAGGTGAAAAGGGCTCAAACCAATATGTTTGGCGATATCTTCAAGTTCAGGCTGTTGTTTAAAATTATTTTCTATATAGATAAGTGCTTTTTCAATTACGGGATATTCTTTAGACATTCACTCATTTCCTTTGTTGTGCTGAAACAAGTCTATTAAAATGTTTTTCCTGTTTCCACCCGATAATTGCTATTTCATCATTTATTTTAACAGAAGCATGCGTTTTACCTGCAACGCAGAACCAACAGCCAGTGTGTAAAAATAGATGCCGCTGCTGAACTTTGAACCGTCAAAGGAAATGGAATAATTCCCCGCTGCCTGCCAACCATTTTGAAGTGTTGCTATTTCTATACCTTTTACATCATATACTTTTAAAATTACCTGATTTTTTACACGGAGCCGATAATTAATGACAGTATGCGGATTAAACGGATTTGGAAAATTTTGTTCTAATGAAAAAGAATAGGTTTTTTGTGCTTTGTTTTCCGCAATAGACACAGGCGGATCGCTTTGAAATTTATATATTTTACCGTCAAAAGCACAGGCATAAAGTTCATAGTTCTGATCAACTCCAAATCCAGCTATATTGGGGCGCGGGCTGCTAATTATCAATTCTTCATTTTGAGTTTCATTTATCCCGTCATACTGCAAAGCCCAAAGACGTGAAGTGGCAAAATCAGTATAAATATATTTACCATATATTTCCGGCACACGGGAGCCCCTGTATACATGGCCGCCTGTTATAGAATTTCCCACAGCGTGACTATACTCCACAATGGGATACGTTAATCCGCTATCATTACAGGAGCCGGAATTATAGCAATGCATACCTTCCATAATATTCCAACCATAGTTATGGCCGGATTCTATTATATCTACTTCCTCCCACAAGCCCTGGCCTACATCGCCCGTCCATAACCAGCCGCTGACAGGGTCAAAGCTGAAGCGCCAGGGATTTCGTAAGCCATAGGCAAAAATTTCCTCACGATAGTCACTTGTGTTTGCCGCAAATGGATTATCCGCGGGAATGGCGTAATTGCCGTAACTTGAAGTGCTGTCGACATTAATTCTTAAAAAACTGCCCAGTAAAGATTGCAAATTCTGGCCATTAAGATACCTGTCACCACTTCCGCCGCCATCTCCCAGGGCGATATATAGATACCCATCCGGTCCAAAAGCAATCTGGCCGCCATTATGATTACGGGCAGGCTGTTCTATTTCCATTAAAATGAGCTGAGATGTCAATTGGGCTGAATCCGGATTTTCACTACTGACTGTATAGCGGGCCAGAATAGACCGTTGATCATTTATTTTGCTGTAGTAAACATAAAAGTAACCATTGTTTTGATATTGCGGGTGGAAGGTCATTCCAAGCAGACCCTCTTCATTATGTGCGCGGCTCACACTATCGGAAATATCTAAAAATGTATGTACTTCCGAAACGGTCGAATCATTAGGAAAAGAATATATATATCCCTGCTGGCTGACAACGAAAATCCTGTCTGAACTGTCGGGAGGATGCTGCAGATCCAGAGGCCGACTAAAAGTAAGATCTGGAAATGCTTCAACAATAACAATCTGTGACTGAATGGATGTTGCGGCAAAAAGGACAAGTAAATAAATTATCTTCATTCTTAATTCACCATTATTTGTTTAGAAACCGTGTCACTCATCTGTCGCGAATCGATGACTTCCATTAAAACCGTTTTTAAACCGCCAGATGAATATTGATGTTGTACTGTTTTTGTTGGTGTATATGGGATATCCCATATACCATCGTTTTCAAAATCCCAGCGCACCAGTAATAAAAATCCTTGTGTATCTTCGTTGTCATAACTGCCTGATGCATCAAATTCAAAGGTTGTAGATGTGCTTCCTGAAGAAGGGCTTACACTAAAGACTGCTATCGGAGGGGTATTGAAAGGGCCCACTCTAACAACTTTTGTGGTTTTATCGACTAAGCCGCCACTGTCTTTTACCTCCAGGCAGACAACTCTTTGGCCTTCAAAATCATATTGGTGTATTTCAATTTTCTCAAGGCTGTAATCAGTATCCCAAATATTATCATTTTCCCAATCCCATCTGACCTCTAATACAGATAGTGAATCTTCTGTATCATAGCTTGTGGAAGCATCAAAAAATAGTGGTGTTGTCATAATAGCGTTTACCGGCGTTACACTAAAAACAGCTGTTGGTCGAGAATTCTCTTCTTCCAAGCTATTGGAAGATGAGTTTCCGCTACATGAAAAAAGGTTAAATAATATTAACAATGTGACTAACCGCAGGACTTTTTGCATTTGATGTATCTGGTTGTTACTTAATTTTATATGCATATTTCTCATTTAAATTTAGCCGGAATTGGTAAAGAAATTCATCATTAAAATTCACTTCTACCAAATCTTTATCCCATTTTATAAAAATTTTATTTTCACTTATAATGAAAAGGTTTGCCGGAACCTCAAGCTCCACAAAATAATTTAGCGAATCTTTGCTAACCCGCACAATTAAACTATCCATAGTTGTTGAAACAAAAGAATGAACAAGATTGATGGAAAGATTTTTTCCATATTGGGTTAACCTAAATACTTTGGGCTTTTTGGACTGTGCAATTGGAGCCATCTGCTGCTTATCATCCTCGCTGAGCAGACGATTTAATTTTGTGTTCCGCGCACTTTTCTTAGAAGACTCCCTCAACTCTACATTATTGATCAGCGCTTCTGATCGGGCGGACATGTCCAGCTCTTCACTCTCAAGGTTAATACTTTGATCAGAAATCGCGTCACTTTCCGCTGATTTTAAAAGAGGGGCGTCCAGCTTTTCTGATATTTCCCTGTTGCCGGAGCCTTGTCCACCGCTTGATAAGACGGAACTTACACCCTGGCCTGCACCCAGAATACTCTCCGCAGCACTTTCTGTCTCTTTTGAAGAAGATGGTAAAACAGGGGCTACTTTTGGAGATGCTTTTTCAGCGCTTAAAGGCAGCTTTGTTTTTTCAGAAATCTGCTTCTCAGCTCTTGCCGGAACATCCTTATCCCTATGAGCTTCGGATCCCTCCTGCAATGGAATTGTTTGTTTCTTCATTTCTTTATAACCATCAATCATAAGGTGTTCTTCAGATGGCTGCTGCACATCCAGCACATAAACATTGTAGTAAACCACAGCCGGCAGGATGGCAAACAGAAATAAAACGGCGGCAGCTCTGTAAAGTATAGTCCAGTCTGTTTTAGGATTTTTTATTTCTCTTACCTGCTCCTCAATTTCTCTGCGCATGGAATCATGACCGCTGGAGCGTATACCGCTGATCAGGTTTTTGGTTTTCTCAAATTCATCCAGAGCCTGAGGATTTTCTTTTAGAAAGTTTTCGAATTCTGCCTTTTCCCCGGGACTTAATTGGTTTAAAAGATACTTCTCGTAAATATCGTTTTCACGAATGTATTTTAGATCCATTTTGATCTTCTATTTGTTTATATATTTTTCCAGCAATTCTTCTAAAGCTTTTTTGCATTGATATTTTTTAGATTTTACAACATCACTGTTTGCAAAATGCAGCAGCCTGGCAATTTCAGCCATTTTTCTTTCCTCAAAATAATACATTAAAAGCAGTTCCCTGCAGGGCGAACCTAATTTCTGCAAAGCATCGTGCACCGCATTTTTTTCCTCTTCGCCAATTAAATCCAATAGGCTGTCGTTATTGGTTGATATTTTTTCCAGTTGTGTACTGTTATAATCATGTTTTTTTCTTCGTCTGGATTCAGCCATCCATTTATTCCTGGCAATTGCGAAAAGATATGTGCTAATCTTCGCAGAAAGCTCCAGGGTTTCAGAGTTGACCTTTTGCCAAAGTATAATGATGGCTTCCTGCAGATAATCCTGAGCATCCTCCAAACTCCCGCCATTTTTTTGAATATAGGAACTGATCGGCTTTTCATTTACAATAAACAATTCACCTAATACAGTTCTGTCGTTTGCCCTTATGCGCTTAAAAACCTCTTTATCCGCAAGAAAAATTTTCCTTAACATTTACCTTTCTCTGGTTAATGACATTAAGAGGAAAGAAGTAAATGAAAGATAAAATAAATCTTGATAGAAAGAAAAAAGAAAGTAACATATAAACGGAGGAATTTATCATGAAGAAGTTAATTTTTTTAATTATTACGATGACCAATTTTATGTTTGCTCAGGGACGTATTATTATTCCCCCTTTTCCTGAGCCTATTCCAGAGATGCCTTTAATACCCATTGAATTGACCGGAGTTAATGCTGAAATAAATATTCGACAGGATATAGCGCAAGTAAAACTGGAGCAGTTTTTCCGGAATAAATCCCATCGTCAATTACAGGGTGACTATTTATACAGCCTGCCGGGGATTTCTCAAATTGATGATTTTTACCTTTATATAAACGGCAAAAAGATAAAAGGAGAACTTCTGGACAGTAAAAAGGCACGCGCTATTTATGAAGGAATTGTGCGCCGTATGCAGGATCCTGCCTTATTGGAGTATGCAGATTATGGGCTGTTTAAAGCCAGCATATTTCCTATAGCCGCCGGTGAAACCAGGCAGATTGAGTTGAGTTATGATCAGGTTGTTCCTTTTGAGTCTGGCCATTATAAATTTGAACTGCCTGTCCGGCAAAGCGGGCAGGGGGTAATTGACAATTATCAAATCAAAATAAATCTTCAGGGCAATCAGACGCTTGCCAACATTTATTCCCCATCTCATAAAGTTAAAATTGATCGCATCAATGGCAAAGAAGTTATCATTACTTTTAATAGTCCGCATGCGGATGGCAGCAGAAATTTTATATTATTTTACTCGCTGGCCAATGCAGATATCAATGGGTCATTGCTTTCCTTTCGACCGCGCACAGACCGTGATGGTTACTTTATGTTTTTTGCTAATCCATCCTTTGGTTTAAAGAATAAAAAAGCTATTGCCAAAGATATAATTTTTGTTATTGATGTCTCCGGAAGTATGGGCGGAGAAAAGATTGAACAGGCCCGCGATGCTCTGCGCTTTTGTCTGAATGTTTTAAACGAAGAAGACCGTTTCGAAATAATTAGCTTTAGCAGCTCCCTGCGAACCACCTTTTCAGGTAAGCTTCAAAAAGCCACAAAAGAAAACAGGGACAACGCCCTGTATTTTGTAGATAACCTGAATTCCAATGGTGGAACGAATATAAATGCCGCATTACTGAAGGCAATGGATTTAAAAAGGACAAAAGATAACCGACCTACCAGTATTGTTTTTTTAACGGATGGATTACCTACAGAAGGTACTACAGATGTTAAACAAATAGTTGATAATGTTCAAAGTAAGTCCAGGGATTTTATACGTTTATTTAATTTTGGAGTGGGTTATGATGTAAATACCTGGCTGATCGATCGTTTAGCGAATGAAAGCGGTGGAAGTGTTTCTTATGTAAAACCGGGTGAAAATATTGAAAGCGCCATATCAGGGTTGTTTACAAAAATATCCAGTCCGCTGCTTACAGATACGGAAATCAAAGTTGCTGGTGTTGATATTTATGATATTTATCCGCAAAAACTTCCTGATATTTTTAAAGGTCAGCGGGTGATGATAAGCGGTCGTTATAGAAGAACAGGTAAAGCAGTAATTACCTTAAAAGGTTTTGAAGAGAGCAAATTGCGCACTTTTAATTTTACCATGAAGTTTGAAAAACGGGAAAGTGAAAACGACTTTATTGCTAAGCTTTGGGCCAATAGAAAAGTGAATCACCTGTTAAACCAGATTCGTTTTGAAGGTGAAAATGAGGAGCTGGTGAAATCTGTTAAAAACCTGGCTGAAGAATTTGGAATTGTAACGCCTTATACCTCTTATCTGGTCAGAGAGCAGCAGGAAGAATTTGCCGCTGCCGAAAGAAATGTCCAAAATGCCCCAATTTTAGCAAAGAAATTGAAAGACAAGCAAAGATCACAGGAAGCAAAGGGTATGGGTGGACAAACATTGGATGCTCTTTCAGACGTATTTATGGATGCAGCTGGATCCAGTGGAAAATCCTCTGTGATGTCAAGCAGTGCCAGGCAAGCGGTCATGGCGGATGCTGAACAAGATGAGGAAATGCTAATAACTCATAAAAATATTGCAGGTAAATCCTTTTCATTGAAAAATGGTTTATGGACAGAGAATGGATTAAAGGAAAATTCTAAAAATGTAAAAATCATAAAGTTTATGGAAAAGGAGTATCTTGAGCTATCGAAACAAAATAAAGACTTAAAGAAGATACTTGCTCTTGGAAATACGATTTTATTCGAATGGCAGGGTCAGATTTATAAAATAGTAAAATAGGTTATTTAAAAGCCCGGGTTATACCGGGCTTTTTTTGTTCGCGAAACGAGTGTCATTTCCATGCAAACGGGTTATTTCTCCCGATTCCTCAATTGGAATCCAGGTAAGAAAAATGCTTTGACTGGATTCCCGGATCCCCGAAACAAGTTCGGGGCAGGCAAGTCCGGGAAGATATTTTTTTATATTATTCTTTAGTAGCCTGATCCATGCGGTACATAAATTCGAAAATCTCCAGATCTGTGTGATCCATCATTCCTGCTTCTGATATGCCTACTTCCCCCTTTTCAAGACTATAGATATTGGGCATATGATGCGAAGAGGAGAGTTGATTAAGTGGGTAATGCTGGTTGTCTTCAATAGCAATAGTGCCATTGCAGGCGCAAAAATAGGTCTTGTTAGCATCAAGTACACTGGCGAAAAATATTGTTCCTCTTACTGCTGCCACGGCTGATGGGGTTTTGACCATATACTTACTTCTCTTCTCCAATATATTGAGTACTTTTCCTTTTTGCACATCAAGAACAATAGTGTCATCAATATTAAAAACGACCCGCGATTCTTCTCTGATCCTTACAGCGCTTTGTTTGCCAAAATAGGCCTCAAGATAAGACTCAGTGCCTGTTTCAACAATGTCGCCGTTTTGTATTATATAGCCATATTTAGCAGGAGTGCCATTTATATTTACCTCACCGATAAGAAAATGGACCTTGGGCAGAGTTTTTTCAATTGGTTGCTGAAATTGTGAACACGATAATAGAAATATCAGGATAATAAATAAACTTTTTTTTAAAAACATATTTTCCTCCGTGGGGTTAAATGAGCTGATAAAGTATATAAATTTAATCAATTTAATATCAACAACAAATTTGCAGAATATATCAATTGGATTAAATTAACATCTTATTCGATTCAAAAAATAATGGCTATTAAGTGTTATTAATAAATACCCTATTTTTCCTGTTAGGTTTATTTCTTCTTTACATTGGTGCAGAACTTCTGGTCCGTGGTTCTTCGCGGATTGCTCTTATTGCTAAAATTTCACCCATTGTTGTAGGCTTAACCGTTGTGGCTTTCGGAACTTCTTCTCCGGAATTTTTAGTCAGTTTTGTTGCCGCCTATGAAAACAATATTGATGTTGCGGTTGGAAACATAGTCGGCAGCAACATTGCTAATATTGGTCTGGTTTTGGGGTTCTCTGTTCTGTTACTGCCGATACCCAGGTTGAAAGAGGATATTAAAAAAGAACTGTACTGGATGGCTGCTGTTACAGTTGTGTTCTGGCTTTTTGCCTTAGATAATTCAATCGGGCAGATAGAGGGAGTTGTTTTATTCCTGGGGATAATCATATTCACCGGGCTTCTTGCCCGGCAGAGCCTTAATGATCGAAGCAATAATACCTATGAAGATGTTCCGCAACTGGAAACAGGTTGGAAGTCTATTGATAATTTATCTGTCAAATCGAAGGTATTCGTTTTTGCTGTCTGGACGATTATTGGAATAATAATATTAGGATATGGCTCTAAGGTGACCATTGATGCAGCAGTGGCCATTGCAACAGAATTTGGTGTAAGCCAGGTTGTAATAGGTTTAACCATGGTAGCTTTTGGAACATCGTTGCCGGAACTTGCTACAGGGATTATAAGTGTTGTTAAAAAAGAAAATGAAATTCTGATTGGCAATGTTATTGGAAGCAACCTGTTTAACATTATGGCTGTGGCGGGACCCATTTCTATCTTTAAAGAACTTCCTATTGGAAATACATTGATAGAGTTGGATTTTCCGGTTATGCTGGCTTTTTCCTTTATTCTTTTTATAATTCTTATGCTCTTTAAGCGTATTGGTCGTATTGCTGGTTTACTGCTTTTCCTCTCCTATTTAAGTTATATATACTGGATTGCTTTTGCCGGAGTCGCGCGTTGAGTTCTATCTAAAATTTTTAAGGCATTCAATTTTCCAGAATGGATAGATAATATTAGCATCTTCATTAACCCAGGCCCCTGTCCATTTAAAGCCCTTATCCGAGATATCATAAAAAGTTAAACGGGAAATTCCATCCATACCGTTAGGCGCTTTTTGCGGCTGATCCAGAATGATTTTATTACCCACTTTTCCACCACTCCATGCTTGTAACTGAGGAGCTGCAAAGGAACTTGAATAATAATGAACGTACCATTTTGAACTATCAGAATTAAACATTCTAATACTGCCCGATGCGATGCCATCTTCCTTGAGGCTTTCATCCTGCACGGCCAAACCATTCATTATGTATTTAAATCGCCATTTCATTTTAATGGAGTCCTGCCAGGTTCCATCCGGATTACGTCTTTGAGAAAGACAATCACATTCTCCAATCATTGGCTCAAAATCAGAAAGTTGTTCTGCTGCAGCCGGGTTCATTTGCCCAAAAGGAAATTCCTGTGATGGTTCATATTTATAATCATGATCCTGTGAGAACGAAAAATTGAATAATAAGGAAAGACAAAAGGTGATAAAAAGAAAATAGTTCTTCATACATAAAGCTCCGTTGTTTTAATTCTATCAATAAAAAATAGCTAGTTACGCAGTTTTAAGATTAAGTTTCAAAAAGGGATTTCCATTTATACTGTAAAAATTAAATACTCCTGTTATTAAGAATATAATTTTGTTACTTATCTGTGAAATACTTTACTTTTGTTTTTAGTAAAATACTGTTAAATAAAGAAACTATCTATAGATTGTATTAAAGAATGGAAGTATCAAATGCTATTGAAAAAAACCGCTGATATTAAAAGTTCACAAATAACATCTGAAAAAGATTATCTCAATCGCCGCAAGTTTATCAAATATTCGCTGGCTTCCGCAGGCTTGGCTGCTGTAAATAGTGTCCCGTTATTTGCAAATAGCGATGAAGAGAGCTATCCAAAACTTAAAAATGTGAATAAAAGTAAATATAGTACAAAAGAGAAAGCAAATCCCTGGCAGGATGTAACGACATATAACAATTTTTACGAATTTGGAACAGGAAAAGATGATCCTGCAGCCAGAGCTCATACCTTAAAACCAGAACCATGGAAAGTTAAAATTAGCGGGCATTGCAGCAAACCGGGTGACTATGATGTGGATGACCTCATTAAGAACAATAAATTAGAAGAACGTATATATCGCTTCCGCTGTGTAGAAGCCTGGTCAATGATAATTCCCTGGGTTGGTATTCCCTTAAAAGATGTTATTGATAAGGTTGAGCCTACCTCAAAAGCTAAATATGTACTGATGAAAACATTAAAGGATAAAGAGCAGATGCCCGGTCAGAATAGTTATGTTTTAAACTGGCCTTATGTGGAAGGGCTGCGTATGGACGAAGCTACTAATCCGTTAACAATTTTGACTGTTGGCGTTTTTGGACGGATTCTTCCAAACCAGAATGGAGCACCCATCAGGTTAATAGTACCCTGGAAGTATGGATTTAAGAGTATAAAGTCTATTGTCTCTATGGAGTTTGTGGAGAAAATGCCAAAAAATACCTGGAATATTTCTGCGCCGCGCGAGTACGGATTTTACGCCAATGTAAATCCCGAGGTTGATCATCCGCGCTGGAGCCAGGCCCGGGAGCGCCGGCTGGGGGAGTTTTTTAAGATAGAGACCCAGATGTTTAATGGCTATAGCGATCAGGTCGGACAGATGTATTCAAAAATGGATCTAAAAAAGTGGTTTTAATATTCCCCATTTAGATATTTATTGTATTGCTTTTTAATTCTTCGTTATTGATATTTGCACCTGCTGTTCACTGATGACTTTTTAAAATTGGAAATTCCCCGATGATAAGATCTGTTTATCTTTCTGCCGCAATAATTTTGGGCTTGTTAAGCTGCAACTCAAAAAGTCAGGAAGAGACTGTTCAATTTAATGTTGATAAGAATCTTCTAGCGGCTGAATACGATATAGATTCGTTGTATTTTGCATTTGCGCCACCTAAAGGTTGGCTTGCAGATACGATAGCGCATCTTAATAAAGAAACGCAAAGGTTTTCTACCAAAGAACTGGATACGTATTATTTAAACATAATGGAAATATTTCATGATAGCTCTTCCAATAGTTTCTGCTCTGTTTCTTTAATACAATCTTCAGATTCATTTGACAAAGATCATTTTTTGGAAAATTTTAGCACCCTGGTTTCAAAACAATTTAGTGCCGAAGATATAAAAAAAGGGCTTTTTTGGGTGGGTGAATTGCAGATAACCCAATACCTTGTAATGACCAACGCCATTGTAATATTTAAACTATTTTTTCAAACAACAAATAATAATATGTTACAAATCGATTATGCCATAGATCGAAAAATATACGCTAACTATATTAAAAAAATTGAATCATCTATTGGTTCAATTTCCAGTCATTAGCCAAAAGGAGGCAAATATGTCCAAAAAAATAATAGCAATTTTTGTAGTTTGTGCTTTTCTCATGACAAGCTGCTTTACAATGAAGCATAATGTTGGTAATGGAGCCCAGGGAAATACAACCATGGAACAAAGACAATGGTATGTTTTATGGGGTCTTGTACCAATTAATTCTGTAGATTCTAAGTCAATGGCTGGCGGTGCTACTGATTATACAGTTGAAACTCAAATGACAGCAGTTGATGTAGTTATTGGAATTTTTACTGGTTTAGTAACCGTACAACCTATGACAGTAAAAGTTAAAAAGTAATTGTAATTTTAGATCTATGGCATTTTTAAGAATTTTTATTTTTGTAATTTCGCTGGTCCCTTTTATCTATTTAGCTATTGGTATTTTCACAAATTCTCTTGGCGCAAATCCCATTGAATATCTCTTGCATGCAACCGGCTTCTGGACACTTACATTTTTACTCATCACACTATCTATAACACCTCTGCGGAAAATAAAAGCACTAAAGCGTTTAATCCAATATCGCAGAATGCTCGGTTTGTTTGTGTTTTTTTATGCCTTTCTTCATTTCTCAATCTACCTGGCTATTGACCGCTTTTTTGAATGGGATGAGATTTATAAAGATATATTTGAGCGGCCCTTTATAACGGTTGGATTTACAGCTTTTATTTTATTAATTCCGCTGGCAGTTACATCCACAAAAAAAATGATTCGCAGGCTTGGCAAAAACTGGCAAAAACTGCATAGGCTTATTTATGTAATAGCTGTGCTGGCTATTATTCACTTTTGGTGGCTGGTTAAAAAGGATATCACGGAGCCCTTAATTTTTGCCTCTATTTTAGCTGTTCTTTTCTTAATACGCTTTATATATGCCAAAAAGAAATTTTCTAAATAGCTTTATTAATGATTTGCATGACGTATTATCTTTTTACTGTAATATTCTGCCAAAAATATGTCACTACGTTAAAAAGAAACTAAAGCTTTCCTTGCTTGTTTATTAATCAGTGTAAATATGAGGGTGGGTAAGAAGGATATGCCGGGGAACTTAGGTTCCCCTTTTTTATGCAATTATTAGCGCGTTGCATGGTGGATTTAATTTTTTTGTTCTAATCAATTGAATTATTAATTCTGATTATGGCAGCGCAGCTTTTTTCAACATCCTCGGTTGTAGTGGCCCAGGAAACGATACTAAGACGCATGGCTGTCTGTCCCTGCCAAATCGTTTTTCCTGCCCAAAGAGTTCCGTCTTCCTGGATAGCCCTGATCAGCTTTTCAGTTCTCTGAGCATCACCAAAAGAAACCAATACCTGGTTTAAAACAACCTCGTTCAAAATTTTTATACCATTTTGGGATAGGGTTTTAGCAAAAAGTCGGGCATGTTCACAGCATCTTTCAATTAAATTGACCACACCCTCTTTACCCAGGTGTTTTAATGCTGCCCAGACTTCAATTCCTCTTGCCCGCCGCGATAGTTCCGGCGTGTAATCAGAGGGATCGCGTTCCATTGAGGGCATAAGATATTCAGCGCTGATGGCCATTGCCGAGCGCAAATATTCAGGATTTTTCACAAAAGCAAAGCCACTGTCGTAGGGTACATTTAACCATTTATGACCATCGGTGGCCCAGGAATCAGCTTTTTCCATACCATCTGTTAAATATTTATATCGGGGAGATGCTGCAGCCCAAAGTCCAAAAGCGCCATCTACATGCACCCAGGTGTCCTTATTTTTGGCCAACTCGCAAATTTCGCCGATTGGATCCACGGCGCCTGTATTTATATTACCGGCCTGGGTACAGATTATGGTCGGGCCTGTAATATCAGGGAAAGCATTAACCCGCATTCTACCCTGGCTGTCAACCGCTACTTTGATTACCCTGTTGCGTCCTAATCCCAGCATACCCAGGGATTTAAACAGGGTAGGGTGTGCCTCTTCACCGACAATCACCGTAATGGGCGGCGCTGCAAAAAGTCCCTGTCCTTCAACATCCCAACCGGTTTGTTTCAGCAGGGCATTTCTGGCAGCAGCCAGTGCCGTGAAATTAGCAATGGTTGCACCGGTTACAAAACCAGCCCCGCTCTCTTTTGGCAATCCTAAAAGCTCAATCATCCATTCCATACTGACTTGTTCCAGAGTTGCGCCAACAGGTGTAATATTATACAGAGCTGTATTTTGATCCCAAATGGTTGTCAACCAATTTGCCGCAACGGCAGCGGGAAGAGACCCACCAATCACAAAACCGAAAAAACGTCCCCCGGTGCTGGCCATGCTGGCAGGTGATCCAATACTGTCTAACATATCAATTACTTTTTCAGCGGTGGTGGATGTTGCAGGTAACGGCTCAATAAATTCTTTCACTTTTGCTATATCTTCTGTTGCGGGAGCAACTTTTCTGCTATGTATTGTTTTGTAATATTTGACGGAGCGCTTAAAGGCGGACTTGAGTAGCTTTTCCAAATTAAATTTCCTCAATATGTTTTTGGATAGAATAAAAAATACGACTTTTTAAAATAAAGGAAAATTAGTTTTACTGAATAAACATACTAAAATGGGCTTGCAGAAAATAAAAAAGCCGGGTGTTATACCCGGCTCCAGGCAAAAAATATTATTTATAGTTAGATCCTGTCTATTTCTTATACTCGAAGTATCATATGAAACTATTTTAACAAGATAAGCTTTCCGGAATGGACGGCTTTGTTGCTTAATATACGATATACATATATTCCTGAAGAAACCCGTTTTCCGCTTTGATCGGTGCCGTTCCAGTTAAAAAAATATTTCCCGGGTTCTATATCTCCTTTATGAATTGGCTTTATCATTCTACCCATCATATCGAAAATAGTAAGTTCTAAAATGGTTGCTTCCGGAACAGATATCGGGATAGTAGTTGATGGATTAAAGGGGTTTGGAAAACTTAAGCCAACAGCAAAATTCCTGGGGAGGATATCTTTTATCTTTTGTTCAATGGCATTGGCATTGCCGATGGCTATTTCAAAATGAGAGATTTCAGGAATACCGGAAAAACGATATGTTTCAACTTCTCTAAGATTTATATATTTTTGCCTCGTAAAATCGATAAGGTATACTTCGTAATTTTCAGGAATCTGTTCGATATTGGATAAACCCACTTTCAGGTGCGATCTTTTACCGGAATTAACTTTGAAAGGCCAGGTTTCAGAATCTTCAAATGGCGCTTTTATATCAGCAGCAAAAACCGGATATTTTTCATCCCACTCGATCCTCTCAAAATAGGCACCTGGAATATCGCCCAGCGCTCTTGGTTGATGGAAATCATACATATCTTTGTGCTTTGTAGCTGTTTCAGAAACGCCTAACTGAATCGAAGATTTGATTAGATCGCTTGTTTCTATTTCAATAAATGCTTGCCAGATTTTGGAATTATCGATTACATGTACTGCTGTTTTAGATGTGGGTGCTGGAACCGGAATCAATATACTATTCATGCTTAGTGCAGGATCATTAAAGAAATAATATCCCCTGTATGTCTCCATACTGGCTGAAATAGAAAAGGAACCATTAAAGCCATGGAGTCCTTCTGTTATAGCGTTGTAACTTTGAATATCATTCCAATTGACGGCATTTGGGAGAGGATTGGTTATTAAATTCCATCCGGCATGCAGCGGAATTTCTATTTCATTGTTATTTGTGACAGTTGAATTAGCCATTGTCTGGTTAACCTGTAACTGGCCGTTATAAATAATCCAAAAAGCGCGGCCTGTTCTGAAACGGAAAGTATTATTTGGCGCGTAACTTATTAGATAATCTTGAAGATCCCCGGCCTGACCGTTATCCCAGTAAGCAATCCATATTTCATTGTCTGAACCAAAAATAGCTGCCAGGGCTAGATCCGGATTGCCAGGTAAGCCAAACAACCTGTAATCTGTGGACAGATAGCTGCTTTTATCGGTTTTTTGTTCAAATGTTACTGTCGTTGTTACAGGAATTTCAGTGGGGTATGTTTTAGTTGCTAAGCTGCGGATAGTTGACCAGGTATGAATAATCCCGGATTCGAAAGCAGACACACGCCAATAATAAGTAGTTCCATATGTTAAAACAGGATTATAAGAAAGTGAGCTTACTGTTTCATCAGCAATGAGGTTGCTAAAGGTCATATTCGTGGCAATTTGCACACGATATTGAGTTACTCCCGTTTTTGTGGCCCAACTCAAAGTTGGGTTAACAGGTGACTCAGTTGCTCCATCAGCAGGGCTGTTCAGAATTATAGGACCATACAGGGTAGTGAATACTTCATCCATCCCAAATGTCGTGTCATTAATATTTACCGCGAAAACCCTGTAATGGTATGTTGTATGTTCAGCCAGCGAAGTGAGGTTTGATGTTATTGTAACTTCGCTGTTGCCGCTGATTTGACCCTGATCTGAAACAACGGTGTTTCCGTATGACTGATCAAAGCCCCAATTAAAGTAGGTTGTGGGCAGCAGATTATTGGGATTTACCGAACCTTTCAATGTAACGCTATTAGCTGTTATACTTTCAACGGTCAGGGTTGCGGCTGTGATTCCTATACCCTGCTGTAATGTGGTGAAAGATACCCAGTCACCATTTGTTGTGCCCGCGCTGTTGGCAGCGTTTACCCGGTACTGATACTGTGTATCGGGGCTAAGACCGCTGACACCTGCGTCCACAGTTTGTGTATTTGTGCCGTTTAAGGGGCTTTGCAGGGCCGTAATAGTGGTTACACCATCTACTTCAAATTCTACCGTGGTTTCTTCTCCATTGGGATTTACCGTTCCGTTTAAAAGAGCTGTTGTTGTAAGAACCAAAGTGGCATCCAGTGTATTTACTGTCGGCGGGCTGCCGGCTGCCAGGGTGTTAAAGGAAAGTGTATCACCAAATACAGTTCCCAAGCTATTTTCCGCAGAGACCATAAAATAGTAGGTTGTTTCGGGCATTAAACCGGAGATAGAAAGATTAACCGCTGTATTACCTGATCCTGTTACCGGACTCTGGTTAGCGGCCATTGTTGTTGCCGCGCTTAAATTGGAATTTAGTCCCCATACAAAGTTCACAACAGTAGATAACCCATATGCATTGACGGTTCCATTTAATATTGCCGAAGTTGTGCTTACGGCGTTGGCACTATTGGTTGTGACTTGTGGGGGACTCGGTACAACTACATTAATAGGTCGTGTAATTAATGTAAGATCTACAGCTAATGTGTTTGTTATTTCACAGGTATAAGCACCTCCATCATCAGTATCAACACCAGAAATGGTAAGTATATTAGTGTTAGCACCATCAATCAGAGTACTATTTTTATACCATTGGTACTGGTTATTTGCGCCAGCGACAATTACTGATAATACAAGATCTTCTCCAGCAGTGAGTGATGTGTCGATTGTTTGACCAATACTGTCCTGGGGAGCGTAAGAAATACTTGTAATGCTTAAATTGGGTTCAATATCCTCAAAGGTAAAACGGTTATTTTCCATTCTAATATTATTGATATTCGGCAACGCACTTAAATCAGGCATATCTACAAAGCGGTTTTCTGAAACAGCCAGGTCAATCAGATCATTCAGGTTTTGAAATTCTATTGGAATAGATCCTGAAAACTGATTTCCGGAGATATTCAACCATTGAACATCTAACAGGCCACCCATTGCGGCTGGCAATTCTCCGCTTAGTTGATTTCCCTCCAGGCTCAAAACTTGCAAATTTGTCATATTAGATATTTCAGTCGGGATTGCTCCGGTAAATAGATTATATGCCAGTCCTAGTTCATTCCAAACAGAAGATTCAAAAAATTCCGTTGGAATATTTCCTGATAATTGATTAGTTGATAAATTTAATTGTTCTAAACTAGGTAAGGTTGCGATTTCTACAGGCAGGTTCCCTGTGAACTGGTTATTGCTCATTCTTAACCATCTTAAATTATTTAAATTTCCTAATTCAACAGGAATGATCCCGGAAAGATTACAGTTTGGAATTATAATCGAAAACAAGTTTTGTAATCCTCCAATTTCTGCAGGCAATGGACCTGTAAAATCATTACTGCCTATATTTAATGAAACCAGGCTATCTAAATTACCAATTTCAGTTGGAATAGAGCCGTTTAAATTATTAGATGAGAGATAAAGATTTTCAAGTTTAGTAAGACCGCCTATAGTAGATGGAATTACTCCGGTTAAATCATTATTAAAAAATTGTATGTCTTTTAGTTCTGTTAAATCGCCAATTTCTGCTGGCAGAACGCCATCAACATTATTACTATTTAGAATAATTGCAGTTACTCTGCCATCCATAACAGTTATTCCATGCCAAGTAGAAACAGGTTCGGTAGTAAGCCAGTTTAAATCGTCTGTCCAGGCAGTACCATTTGTACTGTTATATAATGCAACAAGCGCCAGTGAGTCTCTTTGAAA
>CAVRRG010000038.1:0-39827 GCA_963723365.1 Calditrichota bacterium
CTGCAGCGCGAGTTGCATGCAGCCCGTCTTCAACGCGTGCTTTCTTCTCTTCATTTCGATTTCAGTCGCTGCACCTACCTTGATCACGGCAACACCGCCGGCCAGCTTGGCAACACGTTCCTGAAGTTTTTCACGGTCGTAATCCGAGGTGGAATCTTCGATCTGTGAACGCAGTTGTGTAACACGCGCTTCGATATCTTTAGATTTACCCGCGCCATCAACGATGGTGGTGTTATCTTTAGTCACGGTGATTCGTTTTGCAGAACCCATGTCGTCCAGTGTGGCTTTTTCCAGTGACAGGCCGACTTCTTCTGAAATCACTACACCACCGGTCAGAACTGCGATGTCCTGCAGCATGGCTTTACGGCGATCACCAAAACCTGGTGCTTTAACCGCAGCCACTTTAACAATACCGCGCATGGTGTTGACTACCAGGGTGGCGAGTGCTTCGCCTTCAACGTCTTCAGCAATAATCAGCAGTGGACGACCAGACTGGCAACGCCTTCGAGTATGGAAGCAGTTCACGAATGTTGGAAATTTTCTTGTCAAACAGCAGAATGTACGGTTCTTCAAGTTCTGCACTCATGCTTTCCTGCTTGTTAACAAAGTAAGGTGACAGGTAACCGCGGTCGAACTGCTATCTTTGTAAAGCTGCAAAACTTCGGCCTTACTTTTTTCCTGTTCAGGAGAAGTAATACCAGCTGCTTTCAGGATATTTTTTTTAATGTCCAGAGCAATATTTTGTTGTTGCAGCGGTTTCAGGAATGTTGCCGCTGAGGCTAATAAAAGACTGCACACCAGTGTAATTATAATCGCAAATCTAAACGTTTGAAAGTCACTATGCACGACTTAACCTCCTTTTTTTATTTGCCCGCACAACGTAATAATCGATGAGCGGTGCAAAGACATTCATGAACAATATTGCAAGCATCATGCCTTCGGGATAGGCAGGATTGACAAGGCGAATAAGTATCGTTAAAGCGCCAATAAGAAACCCATATATCCATTTTCCAGCCTGAGTCTGAGCGGCAGAGACAGGGTCTGTTGCCATAAAAACGGTGCCAAATGCAAATCCTCCCATGATCAGATGGACATAAGCCGGTAGCCCGAGCGAAGCAACCGAATCAGGCCCTGAGAATATATTCATGAAGCTGGCCATAACGTATCCGCCGATCACCGTCGCCAGCATAATACGCCAACTGCCGATCCCTGTAAATATTAGAATCGCGGCTCCAATCAATATCAGAAAGGTGGATGTCTCCCCCAGGCTGCCTGGAATATAACCATAAAACATATCTGAGATGGAAAAGCCTGCGTCCTCAACTGCCTGAAAGGCATTGCTTCCCCTTTCTGCATTTGATGCCACCAGCAATGGCGTTGCACCGGAGAAGCCGTCAATCAGCTTATCTTTTGCGCTATCAATTGCTATCCACACTTTATCACCGGAAATCTTTGCGGGATAAGCAAAAAAGACGAAAGCCCGCGCTGTTAAGGCCGGATTGAGAATGTTCATTCCTGTTCCGCCAAAAACTTCCTTTCCAATAACCACGCCAAATGTTATACCCGCTGCAACCTGCCATAAAGGAATAGTTGCGGGCAGGGTTAGGGGAAAAAGTATTCCCGTTACTAGGAAACCTTCGTTTACCTCGTGCTTGCGCACAATGGCAAATATGACTTCCCACAAACCCCCGACAATATAGGTCACGAGAATTATGGGCAATACCTTTATGGCGCCAAACAGAAAGGCCTCATTAAAAGTAACCGTTTGACCTAATGCTTTGAAATGCTGCAGACCAGTGTTGTACATGCTAAAAATTATGACCGGTATCAATGCCATCACAACAGTCATCATTAATCTTTTGGTATCTAAAGCACCGCGCACATGCGGCCCGGATTTTGTCCGGGCATTTGTCCAAAGCAAAATTGTTTCCTGGGCCTCCCATAAAGGATAAAACTTTTCCAGTTTTCCGCCCTTTTCGAAAAGATGCTTCTGACTTTCCAGAATATTATTTAAAAGCTTCAATTTAATACCTTATTATAAGTTTACTTTTCTTATTTTTATTAGCCCTCTTTTTCAATCAGGTCTAAACCTTTTCTGACAATACTTCCAAAATCATATTTTGATGGACAAATATAGCTGCACAAAGCAACATCTTCCTCATCCAGCTCCAGAATACCTAAACTTTCCATTTCTTCAATATCTTCTGCCAGAATACTCTTCATTAAATAAACAGGGTAAATATCCATTGGCAGGACTTTTTCGTAATCTCCGCTGATAACGAATGCTCTTTCTCCACCATTTAAAAGAGTGTTTGCGTCAAATTCCTTTTTACCCAGCCATGAAGAAAGAAAGGTTTTTGAATGACTGCGCTGTTTGGCGCCAAGCCTGTACCAGCCAAATAATTTTTTCTCTTTTGGGCCTTCCGGAATGACGGAAACCAGGCTATCGTAAAATCCAATATAACCTCTTTTTTGCAGTTTGCGACCACTGAGAACGTTTCCTGATATAAAGCGTGCTTCAGGATAATTTATATTTTCGTCTTTAATGATGGTGGCTAAGGAAGCTCCTAAAAATGTTTTGAAATAATGCCTGTCATTTAAAGCTTGTCCTGCAATAGCAACAACCCTTTCATTAGCAAATTTTCCTTCAAGAAAAGATTTACCTATCATTGCCACATCGTATGGCTGCACACACCAGACAACTCCATGGTTTTTGAGAGCCTTTATATGATGTATCTGCACACCAACGTTTCCAGCCGGGTGCGATCCTGTAAATGAATTCTTTTCAACATGTGCGATAGAGCTGAAAACTCCCTCTTCCCTACCAGTGCTAAGATATACTTTCCCTGAAGTAAGCTTTGCAAGAATATTAATACCATGCTGCAGTTCTTTTTCTAAGCCCTGTAAAATAAAATTTACATCCGCCGCTAAGGGTGAAGTGTCAAATCCTGAAATGAATATATCCCTTGGTTCAGCTGCCGGATCGGCAATTATACTGAATGGGCGTTGGCGAATCATTGGCCATAAACCGCTTTTTAACATGCCGGAAATGATTTGATCCTTTTTGATTGATGAAACGTTATTTTCAGAAATGACATTAATTGGTTCAGCGCTGTATTTATTGTCATTCTCAACAACAATTTCAAGTAAAACCCGTCTATCTCCCCTGTTGATTTCAACAACCTTGCCGCTGACAGGAGAAACAAACTTCAAATCCTCGTTTTCTTTGGCGTGGAATAACGGTGAGCCGATATTTACCTTGGAACCCACTTCTACTTCCAGCTTTACCTTTGTTCCTTTAAAATCGGTTGGTTGCAGGGCAACTTTTTCAGGGGCTTTGGCATCTTCAATCTTTAATTGCGCTGCGCCTGCAATACGAATGTCAAAACCTTTATTTAATTTAAAATGGGCCATATGAACCTTTAATGATATTATTAACGAAAACGTGTAATTACAATTTTCACAAATTAAAATAGAAATTTAACACATTGATCATTATTTACAAAAATATTTTTACGGATAATCAGTTGTTTTTTTATTCAAAAGCTATTCTTAATTTTTTCTATTGTAACTTACAAATGTTAAACAAATAATTTAGCTTATTTAGCTAATTTTGTATAATTTTTAATTTTATATAACTTTAATATCCTTGCATTTCATTCGGGTTGAGTTGCTAAATGATTTATGCCATTCCAAATACATTAACCATTTCAAGAATTTTACTTACCCCCATTTTTGCATATTATTTTGTGCAGGAAAATGTTTTTGACATGCAGCTTGCAACGCTTCTTTATTTTCTTGCCTCCTTCACAGACTGGCTCGACGGCATTATTGCCCGCAGAATGAATTATACAACACAGTTCGGTCAGTTTCTGGATCCGGTGGCCGATAAAATCCTTGTTTCAACAGCTTTGGTCCTGTTTGCGTATAAAGGCTATATATATACGTGGATGGTATTCATTATTATATTACGTGATATTTTGATCACCGCTTTGCGTATTTATGCTTCCTATTATGGTAAAGTTATTATTACAAGCTCATTTGGAAAATGGAAAACTTTCATTCAAATGGGATTTGTATTTGTAATCTTAATCTATCTTAATATACCGGAATTACCATCCATTAAGCTAAGTTACACATGGGGTGATTGGCTTATGTGGCCAACAATCGCCGCAGCTTTGGTAACGGTTTTAACTTTT
Organism: Calditrichota bacterium; assembly: GCA_963723365.1. Lineage (GTDB taxonomy): Bacteria > Calditrichota > Calditrichia > Calditrichales > J004 > CAVRRG01. The sequence goes on from CAVRRG010000038.1 coordinate 4,200, forward strand.
GCCAGCGGCATCCACTATTTAATCCATAACAGGTCTCATATCTTCGAAATTTACAGGAGATCCACAAGGAAGTTGACCCACTGATGAAGAAAAAAATAGCCTATTTTCTTTGCACCATTGGTGGTGCCGGCTATTTGCCGCTCGCTCCGGGAACTTTTGCCAGCTTTATTGCAGTCCTTATCATTTTTTTTTACAGTCCTTCACAACTCATACTGGCTATGGGTATTTTAATATCATCAGTCATAGTTATTTCCCTGACTTCTGAAATTGAAGCAAGCGATGGTATAGATCCGAAACATATTGTAATGGATGAGTTTGCCGGACAATGGCTTACCTTTTTATTAATACCAAATCCATCATTAATTGCACTGAGCCTGGGATTTTTTCTTTTCCGCTTTTTTGACATCAGCAAAATTCTGGGTATTGATAAATTACAACAGCTAAAAAATGGCTGGGGTGTTTTAACGGATGACCTTTTAGCAGGTTTATACGCAAATTTTTTACTGCAAATTTTGTTATTAACTAGAATTATAACCTGAGGTACACCCCACCTTTGTCTCATTCCAATCTTAGCCTCCTGTCATTCCAGCGTGGGGTAGAATCCAGTATTAACTCTTAGTGTGGAAAAAGCGGAATAAAGATTAGGAATTTTAAAATCCCGGTAACTACCGACGCATAAGGCTTTATTTAACCTTACGTATTTATTGAAAAGGGTTTATTATTTTTAAATTCTGTATATGTTGACCATGTTGCAAGTCTTCCGTATAAAGGACACTGCATGATGCCTGCAATGCAGCGCTTACAATCAAAGAATCATAAAAAGAAAAGCGCCATCTATCGGCTATATCTAATGCCTGGCTATATAATTGAGGTCTGGAATGAATTTCGCACAGCGGCTCTAGTACCGTGTGCAAAAATTCCTTACAATCTGTATAATTTAAAGGCGTTAGGAACTTTTTAAGAGCTACATTCAGAAACTCCTGAATTACCTGGTAACTTATGCAACCAACACCTCTTTTTAAAGCGGCATCCAACAATTCAATAGATTTTAAACGTTTTGATCTATCATCTTTATTGAATGTATAAATCAGGATGTTTGTATCCAGAAAATATTTAGCGCTCATTCAGTTCATCCCTGGAAAAAGACCGTCCGGAATTGGCATAGGAATATTTTTCTATAATTGATTGATAGCTCTGAGGTGATGAACCCATTGTAACATACTTTTTTAACCAGTTGCGAAATTGTTCATTTAATGTTGAATGTTCCTTTTGGGCTTTTAGACGTGCTTTTCGAATAAGTTCTTTCTCTGCGCTAAATGTTATATTTTTTTGCATAACCTCACCACTGTTCTCGTGTACGCTTTTTTTGTGTAATATATTATGCAGATAATAATAAAACAAGTTTATATTAGTCTATCAATTTTAACAAGGATTTGATAAAAATGAATGTTTTAGCAGAAATAATCTCTATTGGAGATGAACTGTTAGCAGGTTATACTATAAATACAAACTCGGCCTTTATTGCCCGGCAACTGCGGAGCATTGGAATAGAAGTAAAGTGGGTAACAGTAATTTCTGATAAAGAAGAAGAAATAATTTCCGCATTAACAGTAGCCCATAAAAGAGCTCATGTTATAATGACAACCGGCGGTTTAGGCCCTACTCCGGATGATATTACCAAAGCTTCGGTTTGCAAATTTTTTAACACGGAACTTGAAGAAAATCCGCAAGCTTTGAGCGACTTATACACATTGGCAGAAAAACGCGGCTATAAAAAAGATATGGTGCAGAAAAACCTTGCCCAGGCTCTTGTTCCTAAATCGGCACACATTATTACAAATAAACACGGCACAGCACCTGGTATAATAATGGAAAAAGAAGGGCATTGCTTTTCTTTTATGCCCGGCGTTCCCAAAGAGATGCAGGCCATGGTCGAAAACTATTTTCTTTCTTTCCTGAAGGATACGTTTCATTTGCCAAATATAAAAACCATTGTAATGCGCACGACGGGTATTGCTGAGTCAATCCTGCATGATAAAATGAAGGATGTACTGCAAAAATTTCCTCAATATAGCGTGGCCTATTTACCCAAAGCAATAGGAGTTGATCTTCGTTTCCGTAAAACATTTAAAAAAGGTCAGGCTGAAGAAGATTGGCTTAAATTTATTGCACAAATCCGTGAAAAAGTTGAAACATTCATTTTTACAGATGATGAACGGAATATGGAACAGGTCATTGTTGACATTCTAAAGAGTAAAAACTTAACTCTGGCAGTGGCTGAAAGCTTTACAGGCGGCTTATTGCAGGATTGGATTACAAATATTGCGGGTTGTTCTGAGGTGTTTAGCGGCGGCGTTGTTACATATAGTAATGAATCAAAGATTTCAATGATCGGTGTGAGCTCAAAAACTTTGTTGGCTTTTGGAGCCGTCAGCGAGGAAGTAGCGCTGGAAATGGCCCGAGGAGTGCAAAAAAAGTTTAATAGTGCATGCAGTATTTCAACCACAGGCGTTGCCGGTCCCTCTGGCGGTTCAGAAGAAAAGCCAGTCGGGACATGTTATATAGCAGCGCGCTTTAGAGAAAGGGAGATAGTTAAAAAATTTCGCTTTACTATTGATCGTGATATAAACAAAATGCGCGGAGCTATGGCTGGATTATCATTGCTTCAAAAACTTTTAACTTTTTACTAAAAAAAGTCAAAATCTTTCTTTGTATTCGGTTTTTAACGCCGTAAATTATACAATATTGTAGTATTTACTTATTAATAAGATTAAATGCTCCGAAAATAATTTAAAACAAGAATGAGATTATTATGTCATCTGAAATAAATGTATTGGAAGAGAAGAAAAGTTCTTCCAAAAATATAAAACCAACCTCTTTAAAAGAGCATATAGTTGAAATAATCAGCGATTCAGGTGAAGGTGCCCAGAAATGCGGACAAAGCTTTGGTTCTATTTGCGCAAAAATGGGAAATGGTGTTTGGACAGTTGAAATTATACCAGCTGAAATTCAACCTCCACCAAGAATGGCAACTGGCGCCAGTGGAAACAGGATCCGTTTTGGTTCTTTTTATGTAACAAATGCCGGGGATAAAGCCGATTTAGTAGTCGCTTTCAACGAACAGGTTCTGATGGGCAGGATTAGCGCCGGAAGTATCGAACCCGGTGCCACTATTCTGCTGGAAAACATGTGGCGCAATCATAAGCATGCTTCAATTGCAACTGCCTACAAGGAAACGTATGATCAATTAATTGCTGATGGATTTAATATAATTGAAATCCCCATGGAAGAAGAGTGTTTGAAGTACGTTTTAAATCCGCGACGCGGAAAAAATATGTTTGTCCTGGGGATATTATGCGCGATATATAGAAGAAACGTCGAAATAGCGCGTGCCCAGGTTAAATTTAATTTTCTTAAAAAGGGTGAAAAAATTGTTTCTGATAACATCCGGCTTTTTGATGCCGGTTATGAATGGGCGGAAAGTAATCTGGACTTTTTTTATGAAATAGCAGCTAATAATATTAGCGACCCCCAAATTGTAGTAAATGGTAATACAGCAATTGCCCTTGGTATTATGGCCTCTGGTATGGATACATGTGCTATGTATCCTATCACACCAGCCACATCAGCTTCGCATTACTTAACTGAAATTTTTCAAAATGTTGGCGGGGTTGTGCACCAGGCCGAGGATGAGATCTCAGCCTGTGCTTTTGCCATAGGAGCTTCTTATGCCGGCAAATGTGCTTGTACAATTACCTCCGGTCCGGGAATGTCCTTAAAAACAGAGCTTATCGGCTTAGCATCAATGGCTGAAATACCGCTGGTTGTTGTAAATGTGCAACGCGGGGGACCAAGCACAGGTTTGCCGACAAAAGTTGAACAGGGGGATTTGCTTGCTGCTATTTTTGCTACCCATGGAGACGCGCCCAAGATTGTTTTTGCCGTATCCAATGTCGAAGATTGTTTCTATTCTATTATGACAGCCCGCCAAATTGCTGAAACCTTCAGAATGCCTGTTATAGTTCTATCCGATGCAAATCTTGCTACCGGGCAGCAGCCGATTAAAAAACCAAAACTAAAGAAAGAGTGGCTGGCACCAGCTATCGATCAAAGTCCGGTACCTGAAAATACCGTTCCATATGACTGGGATAAAAAAACCGGATTATCTAAAAGGTTCATTCCAGGCCGGCCGGGCGGCATGCACACCCTGACCGGGTTAGCTCATAACAGAAACAGCCAGGTTGCCTATGAACCGTCCGCTAATCAAGAAGGTGTAAATAAAAGAAGTTTAAAACTTGCGGCATTTCAAAAAACGCTTAGAACACCCCAGGTTTTTGGTGACAAAGAAGGCGATTTGCTGGTTGTTGGTTGGGGAAGTACAGAGGGTGCTAATAAAGAGGCTGTAGAAAGAACAAGAAAAGAAGGATTGAATGTCTCTTATCTGCATATAAAGTTTTTACAGCCGATGGCTTCCGGCATAAAAGAAATTCTAAAAAAGTTTAAAAAAGTGATCACGGTAGAAATAAATTATTCAGATTCTTACGAAGACGAAATAATTACGGAAGATAACAGGCGCTACTCAAATTTAGCCTGGTTACTGCGTGCAAGATACCTGGTAGATGTGGATTGCTGGTCCAATGTTTATGGCCAGCCATTTATGCCCGGTGAAATAGCGGAAATGATCCGCAAAGAATGTAAAAAATTAACAGGAAAATAGTATGCATTTTATAGACACAGCACTAATTGTTAATCCAGACGCTGAAAAGCTTAAGATGGCAGATTACAAAAGTACAACACCAAGATGGTGCCCGGGATGCGGCGATAATACCATACTGACAGCCGTTCAAAGATTATGCAGAGACGAACAATTGGCACCTGAAAAAAGTGTTTTTGTTTCAGGCATTGGCTGTTCCAGCCGTTTTCCGCACTATATGAAAACGTATGGCTTTCACGGTTTACACGGCCGTGCTTTGCCTATCGCCCAGGGTGTAAAAATTAGACGACCTGATCTACACGTATTTGTAAACATGGGTGATGGAGATTGCTGCAGTATTGGCACCGCGCACTGGATTCATGCTATAAGATACAATATGAATATGACTGTTGTTGTGCATGATAATGAGGTTTATGGACTTACAAAAATGCAGGCCTCGCCAACATCACCGTTGGGGCTGAAAACCAATACCACGCCTTACGGTTCTATATTACAACCACTTAAAATGTTAAGTACAACTCTTGGTGTGAGCAATGTTTCATTTGTTGCAAATACCGTGGAGTGGATCCCTCAATCATTAAATGATATTCTGCAGCAGGCATTTCATCATAAGGGATTTTCATTTATACGCGTCCTGCAGCGCTGCCCTGCTTATTTGCCGCACCTGTTTGATCCCTATACCTCAACTCCGGATTCTATTTTATATCTTAATCATGAAGATGGTATTCAGATCTCTCCTGAAATGGCTAAAATCTATAAAAATCAGGAAGCGCATAACCCGGCCAATTTGAACAGAGCCAGAGAAATAGCGGAGCAGGATGACAAAATCCCGGTTGGTATTCTTTATAAAAATAGTGATGTTCCTACCTATGATGAGATTAAAGCGCCTCATAAGAATTTTTCTTTCGAGGATAGGGAAGTAGCTCTGGAAAAAGAATTTGAAAAATTTTCTACTAAATCTTTAAATGGTTATGCCATAGAAAGTGAAGAAAGCCGTGGAAGCGAAATTTGACAGTACAACTGTTGAAGAGAAAATAAAATCTATCCCTCTTAGTGATGAGGACTTTCAGTCCCTTGTCACTTTTTTTGTAACGGGCAACAAAGATTTTGGAAAATCTAAAACCCTGTCCGACAAGAGATTGTTCCCAATCCTGTTTAAAAAATGGCAAGAGGATGAGTTTTTACAAAATTTCCCGGTTTATTTTTTGAAACAAGATGTTGAAAAGGTAGCTATTCCTCTTAATGATGTGCTTGAGGATATACATTCTGCGATTGGACAGAATGATGAAAACAGCACTTCGAATACTATTTTTAAAGATTTTAAGTTTCATGTTAAAGCTCATCTCAACGGTTTCAACGAAGAATATTTGAAAACGCTTTGGGAGAAATCGATAAAATCGTTACTTGAAAATATAGAGATCCCTGAGGAAAAAGAGAATACTGAGAAAACATTAAAATCAATTAGTAACAAATTGGATCTGTCCGGTAAAGTGGTCTCATTATCTCAAACCATTCCCCACACATACTTTAATACAGCAATTAAAAAAACGTGGAGCAAAACAATCAATGATTTATCCGACAAAGTGGAGATGCTCGAAGCGCGTTTAACCGGACTACTTGAGGCTGACCAATTAAAATCTGAAGGTAGATTGCCTAAGAACCTAAGGTCTACAGTTGGTGATACCTATGAGGATAATCTCGACTTTAAAGCGCTCTCAAATATTCTGGAAGGTTCGTTTGTAGAAGTTAATCTGCAAAAGCATCGTATTGAACGTATAAAAAAGATCATTGCGCGATTGATCTCTTTTAAAAAATATTACTCCGATTTAATAGACCTCTCATCAGGAAGCAAAGATCTGTTTGAGCAAAAAAGCAAAACCCTTAAAAGTGTTAAAACTGAGTTTGAAGGCTATAAAAAACATGTGGTCGACTTTTTCTGTGCAGCGCAAATGGCTGTCCTTGAAATAGGCAATAATTATAAAGAGAACAAACACGATCAATTCTTCAGCAATTTTCATTTCTCTTATTTATCAGAAAAAGATCTCCTAAGTATCCCCCCTTTTCCTGTATTTATTAATGAAAAACATATCCATAACAATTTTCATTTATTGACAGAAATTCTGGAAACCGAATTTCCCATTAAAATTTTATTTGAAGTAAATGAACTTTCTGATTTAAAGAAATCTGATATACACACTCTTAAAACTCACAATTGGGTCAGAAGATTGGTTAGTTTGGCTATTAACTTAAACAATGTCTTTATTCTGCAATCCACAACACATAATCTGCCAAAAATTGAGAAGGATATCATAAATGGTCTCCATTATAAGGGACCTGCCCTTTTTTGCATTTATAATATACCGGATAATTCTTTCAAGGATGTTGATCACGGATTAATTTATAACTCGGTTACGTATTCAAGAGCTTTCCCAAGTTGGATCTATTCACCCTATCTTGAAAAAAATCTGGTATCACGTTTTGATATATCCCAAAATCGTGATGCCGAAAAAGACTGGTCGAAATTTGATGTTGTTTTTAAAAGTGATGAAATGGAATTTTCTCAATCGGCATTCACTTTTCTGGACAATATAGTTAGTGATGCACAATTCTCTGATAAATTTGTCTCTTTTCGTGCGGAATACATTCATGAAAATATAGTTCCATTTGAAGAATATTTAAGTCTGGCTAATTCTGATAAGAAAGACAAACTTCCTTTTTTGCTCTTGAACGATACGAGTAATTATTACTACAAAGTGATACCTGATGCTGCTTTACTGAACGCTTGTTATGCCTGCCTGCAGGATTGGCATACCCTGCAATCTCTTGCCAATATCCAGGGTACAGCAGAAGAAATTGAGCAGGAAACAATCAAAACAGAAGATGTCGATGAAGAAGCAATCTCCAAAGAAGAAATATCTAAAAATGTTATACATAATATTCTGGCCCGTTTAATATCCGGCAATCTGGAGGGTAAATCTACTCCGGAGCAAGCTCCTCCTGTTGAAACAGGACTAAGTAATAAAGAAATAGAGCAGGAAAAGACTCCTGCTGAGGAACCAAAAGCTGGTTTAGCAGAAGAAGAAAAAAAACATAGTGAAATTATTGAGCCCTATATAGATACTCCTTTATGTACCAGTTGCAATGATTGCATTACACTTAATTCCATGATGTTCAGCTATGATGATAATATGCAGGCTTTTATAAAGGATGTTTCAAAGGGATCATACAAACAATTGGTTATGGCTGCAGAAAAATGCCCGGCTGAAATTATCCACCCTGGAAAGCCAAAAGATCTGAAAGAAAAGGATTTAGACAAATTAATGAAGCGAGCTAAAAAATATAATACTACTTAAAAATATTTAAATCTTAATCCCATTTAAATAACTATGCGTGTTTTTCTTGCGATTGCTTTTCCCTTACATATCCAGGAAGATATCATTCAGGAAGTTACTTCTGTAAAACAAAAATTCCCCGATTTTAAGTGGGTAAAAAAAACCTCTTTGCATCTGACTCTTAAATTCCTGGGGAATACAGAACCAACTAAAATAGCTGAGATAAATAGCCATCTAAAAAATTCTTTTGAGGATATATTACCTTTTGAATTAATCTGCTCTAAAAGCGGACTTTTTCCAAATTCACAACGCCCGCGCGTTTTTTATCTTGGACTGCAAGAATCCTCTGCACTTTCTAGCTGTTATGAGATAATTGAGAATAAATTAACACCTTTGGGTTTTAAAAAAGAAACGCGTAAGTTCAATCCCCATATAACTTTAGCTCGAATTAAAAATACACTTCTGCATGAAAAGCGTACTCTGTTATTAGCACATTCTATCCCCAAAATAAAGATTTACACTACGGAAATTACACTCATGCAGAGTAATTTATTCCCGGATGGAGCTAGGTATACAGCCGTACAAAGATTTTCATTGCGTTCAATATAATTATGTATTAAATTTCTGCCATTCTACATGAATTTCTTTACACCCAAAACCTCTTGGAGATATGATGAATACAAATCCTGATCGTGAAAAAGCTGTCGATATTGCAGTAACCCAGATTGAGCGTCAACATGGCAAAGGCGCAATCATGAAACTTGGAGATAGAGCTAAAGTAGCAGTGGATGTATTCTCCACCGGATCTATTTCTCTGGATGCTGCTCTGGGTGTTGGGGGTATTCCAAGAGGTAGAATCATTGAGATCTTTGGACCGGAATCTTCCGGTAAAACAACACTTGCGTTGCACTGTGTTGCCGAAGCTCAGAAACAAGACGGTTTGGCAGCGTTTGTTGATGCAGAGCATGCTCTTGATCCAATTTATGCAAAAAAACTGGGTGTTGATACAGCAAACCTGTTGGTAAGCCAACCGGATAATGGCGAACAAGCCCTGGAAATTGTTGAAACCCTGGTGCGCAGCGGGGCACTTGATATTATTATTATAGATTCCGTAGCAGCCCTGGTTCCAAAAGCGGAAATTGAAGGTGAGATGGGAGATTCACACATGGGCTTACAAGCCCGCTTAATGTCGCAGGCCCTCAGAAAATTAACCGGCACAGTTTCAAAATCTAACACAGCAGTTATTTTCATAAACCAGATACGCGAAAAGATCGGTATTATGTTTGGTAATCCTGAAACAACAACAGGAGGACGTGCTCTTAAATTTTATACATCAATTCGCATGGATATACGACGCATTGCTACTATCAAAGAGGCTAATGAGGCCATGGGTAACCGCACAAAAGTCAAAGTGGTTAAAAATAAGCTCGCACCTCCTTTCCGTGAATGTGAATTTGATATTATGTATTCTTTGGGGATATCAAGAGAAGGCGATATTCTTGATCAAGCCGTTGAACATAGAATTATAGATAAATCCGGCACATGGTTTTCTTTCAAAGATACCCGCCTGGGACAGGGACGTGAAAATGTAAAACGTTTCTTCCAGGAAAATCCTGATATGCTCGAAAAAGTATTAACCGAACTTAAACCAAAAATGGGTTTAGGTGAGCCCGCGGTCCCGGAAGTTTTAGAAAAAGCCAGCAAAGAATAATGAAAAAAAAGATGTTTAATTTGACCCCTTTCTTAAAAAAGTGAGGGGTTTTTCTTTATATGAAGACTATTTCAATTACACGGATTGAGTTTCAAAACAAGAGGAAGAAAACGTACAGCTTATATGATAATGATACCTTCCTTGCCGAAATAAATGAGGATACACTGGTTCATTTCGCAATTTCCAATAATACCTCATTTAGTAAAGAAAAATTTGATCACATCCTTGAACACGATACAATAAACTCATGCCTGCTGCAGGCCTATACTTATCTGCAAAACAGACCCTATTTAAGGAAAGAACTCCAAAGGAAACTGCTTAATAAGCAATTTACCAAAGAGATAATTGAAAAAACTATTTACAAACTTGAGCAAAATAATTACATAAATGATGATGATTACATTGGCATGTTCATACGAGATGCCATCCGCCAGGAAAAAAGCGGACCACAGCTTATCAAAAAGAAACTGCTTGAGAAAGGTGCACTGCAAAAGGATATTGAGAGAAACATGGATGAGTTGTTTCCTATAGTTGATCAGGTAAAAATCGCATCAGTAATTCTTTTTAAAAAACATAGCAGGCTTACCGAAAAAAATATCCTCAAAAGGAAATTAAAACTTCAGCAGTATGGCATGAGCAGGGGTTTTACCTGGAATATACTGGAAAATATTATAAATAATCTTCCTTACGCAGAGTGATATTTTAGGGCTTATTAATATTGGCCTTTTAATTTTGCTTTTTGCCCATCTCGATTACTATCACAGCTAAATATTTAAAGTTTGCTTTGTAAAGCCTTACTGTTTTTATCCGTAGATAAAGTTTTATGGCATAAGGGTTGCTTTTTATATCAAAAGTATATCAGGGAGCCAACAATGGTAAATATAGCTTTCGTGGATGATGACAAGAATATCCTCGATGGGATTGTCGTGTTATTGGAATATGAATCGACAGACTGGCATATGAGCAGTTACACAGATCCTGTTGAAGCCCGCAAAGATATTCTCAACCAAAAGTTTGATATTGTAATTACCGATGTTAGCATGCCCGTGTTGAATGGTCTTGACTTGCTTAAGCAGACCAAAAAAGCCCTAAAAGATTACGCGCCGGAATTTATTATCATTACCGGAGTGGAAGACAGAGATCTGAAGAAAAAAGCGCTGGATTATGACGCCACCGATCTCCTGAATAAACCAATCCAAAAAGACGAGTTGGTTGCCCGCATTCGCAATGCTGTTCGAATTAAAGAAAAGAACGATAAAATAAAAAGACAAAACGAATTGCTGGAGAACCAACTTTATCAGGCCCAAAAAATGGAACTTATTGGATTAATGACAGCTGGTGTAGCGCATGATTTTAACAATATTTTAGCAGTTATTGTTAGCTACAACCAACTTCTTAGATCATCAAATGCTGAGAACAAAAAGATTTTGGCAACAACCGATAAAATACAAAAAGTTTCAGATCACGGAATAAAATTATTAAGACAAATCCTAAATTTTGTAAAAAACAGTGAACCTTTTGTTGAAAAGGTGTGCCTTAATACATTCATTGCTGATGCCATTGACCTGTTGCGGGCTTCAATTAAAAAGAAGATAAAGATTCAATACGATATATGCGATGAAGACATTTATATATGGATAGACAGAACGCAGCTTTTCCAGATATTAATGAATATCGCCCTGAATGCCGCAGCAGCCATTGGCATTAATAAGGGTCTCATTAGAATAATTCTTAACAATACTGAAGTTGAAAACCGCGATTTTGCTCTTTTAATGATTACTGATGATGGTCCCGGCATGGATACAAAATTAAAAGAAAACCTGCGCAGTAATATCCAGTCTCTTAAGAAAAGTAAAAGCGGCAGCGGATTAGGTTTGGCTATTGTGCAAAGACTAGTGAATAAATATGCGGGCAAATTGATAATAAATAGTGAAAAAGGAAAAGGTTCTGAGTTTGGAATTTATTTACCTATCGAAAAGCAGCCTTCAATAGTTCGGGATACGAAGGAGCTTTTATCAGGAGCCTAATATTTCACGTATTTTATCAATTAATTTTGGAAAAAAAATAGGCTTTTCAAAAAAGATATCCTTGTGTTCGGTAAGAACCTCATGAAATCCTACAGCATGTGCAGAAACAATTAAAACGGGTATTTCCTTAAATTCGGAGGATTTTATCCATTCATAAAACTGAATACCATTCTCTCCGGGAAGTCCAACATCTGTAATAATCATATCGGGAGTCTTCTCATCTAAAATGGCCCGGGCCTCATTTGTATTCAGACAAATATCGACAAAATAGTTTGCTCTCTCCAAAAATACTTTGCCCAGCAATGCGGCCTGGTAGTCGTCATCAATATAAATTATACATTTTCTTTTATCTGACATCGCTCTGCGCTGTATATTGTTTTGTTAAAAAAAAGGATCTGTATTAAATTTCCCCTTTTCAGCATAGCAAATTGTAAAATTAAGAATAAATTTTTGAAAAACAAATGGGGCTTAGATGACTTCGAGTAAAATCCGGCAGCAGTTTATAGATTTTTTTAAAAATAAAGAACATACTTTTGTACAAAGTGCATCCGTCATTCCAGCAGATGATCCTACTTTGTTATTTACAAATGCCGGAATGAACCAATTTAAGGATGTTTTTCTAAATAAAGGCCATAGAGACTATACTCGGGCTGTTAATTCACAAAAATGTATCCGGGTAAGCGGCAAGCATAACGATCTGGAAGAAGTAGGTCATGATACCTATCATCATACCTTTTTCGAGATGCTGGGAAACTGGTCTTTCGGCGATTACTATAAGAAGGAAGCCATTAGCTGGGCCTGGGAACTGTTAACCGAAGTTTGGAAATTGCCCAAAGAAAGACTATACGCCACTGTTTTTGGTGGTGATACAAATGATAACCTTGCGGCCGACAGTGAAGCTGAAAAACTCTGGAAAGAATGCACAGATATAGATCCCACACATATTTTAAAGTTCGGCAAAAAGGATAATTTTTGGGAAATGGGAGCAAACGGACCCTGCGGGCCCTGCTCGGAAATCCATATCGATCTGACAGATGATTTATCTGCCGCAAAACTTGTAAATAAGGATACAGACAAAATTATTGAAATCTGGAACCTGGTTTTTATTCAATTTAACCGGGATGAACACAACCAGCTGAGTACCCTGCCCCAAAAACATATCGATACCGGCGCGGGATTTGAAAGACTTGTTGCCGTTCTGCAGAATAAAAAATCTAATTATGAAACGGATGTATTCACTCCCCTGCTTTCAGCTATTGCCAGAATTGCAGCCATCGAGTACAGCAAAAGTACAGAACAAACTGCTTTTCATGTGATTGCCGATCATATTAGAATGCTTGCTTTTTCAATTGCAGATGGCGGATTGCCATCCAATGAAGGGCGTGGATATGTTATGCGCAGGATTTTGCGTCGCGCAGCGCGCTATGGACGCAAACTAAATTTACAAAAACCTTTTTTATACAAACTTGTTGATGATCTCGCAAAAAACATGGGCGATGCCTACAGCGAGCTAAAAGAGCGTAAAGAACATATTAAAAAAATCATTAAATCAGAGGAAGAGAGTTTTAACCGCACATTAGACCGCGGACTTGAAATATTTTCCAGGATTCAAAATGATTTAAAAAAGAAGAAAGTTGCTGTAATCCCCGGAACAGAAGTTTTCAAATTATATGATACCTATGGCTTCCCGGTAGATTTAACAGCTGTTCTGGCAGACGAAAATGGCTTATCTATTGATAGCGCTGGTTTTGAAGATGAGATGCAGCAGCAGAAAGATCGTGCTCGTGCGTCAGCTAAATTCTCCGCGCAATCCCTAAATACGGATAGCTGGATCATTCTCAATGACCAGGAAGACTCAAAATTTGTTGGTTATGAAGAAACAAAAAAAGTTACCCACATCAGCCGGTTCTTCCAGGATGGCGACAATGTGCAGTTGAGGTTAATGGAAACACCGTTTTATGCGGAATCGGGCGGCCAGATTGGCGATAAAGGTACAATTAGCGGGGCTGGTTTTGAGCTAACTGTTATCGATACACAAAAAAATGGTAATGCCATAATTCATTTCTGCAAAACAAAAGATAAACTCGATACAAAAGCTTCAGATGTAACAGCACAGGTGGCAGAAAATGACAGAACCCGCACAATTAAGAACCACACCGCTACGCACTTATTGCAGGCAGCGATCCAAAAAGTTTTGGGTGATCACATACATCAGGCAGGCTCTTCTGTTGGTCCGGATAGATTCCGTTTTGATTTTACGCACCACGAAAAAATTGCAATGGAAGACCTTCAGAAAATTGAGAAAATAGTCAATGAGGAGATTCAGAAAGATACCCATCTTGAAATTACCTTTAAAAAAATCGCGGAAGCAAAAGCAGAAGGAGCTATGGCTCTTTTTGGAGAAAAATATGGAGATATTGTACGCACTGTGCGGATAGGAGATTTTAGCCTTGAATTATGCGGCGGAACACATGTTAAGGGAACAGGAGAAATCGGCCTTTTTGTAATTGTATCTGAGGAGGCTGTTGCTTCCGGTGTGCGCCGTATTGAAGCCCTTAGCGGTCCACAAGCTATCGCCTATATGCAGTCCGCAAGAAAAAATCTGCGTGAAATTAGCATGCTGCTTAACAGTTCAGAAAAGGAAGCCAGTGGCAAAGTGCAAAATCTGTTGGAAGCAAACAAAATTCTTGAAAAAGAAATTGCCCAGACAAAAGCAGAAGCGCTGGGCAGCAATATTGATGTTATAATAAAATCGGCCAAGGAAAAAAATGGTGTAAATATAATTATACATCAACTTAAAAACACGGAGACCCAGGCACTAAAAGAGCTTGCTGATAAAATCAGGGGACAGGTAAAGAACAGTGTTGGACTAATTTCCAGCATCAATGATGATAAACTGGCTTTCGTTGCATTTGTCAGTGCTGATTTGATTGGCACATATAATGCGGGTGACTTAGTCCGTAAAGTTGCCAGCGCAGCGGGTGGCGGCGGTGGTGGAAAACCGCATATGGCAACTGCCGGCGGCAAGGATATAGGCAAGCTTCAGGATGCCTTAAAAGTTTTCGAGCAAATCATCTAAAAATCTATGTCAGAGATCAAACTTATAAAAGGTGATATTACCAAAATTGCTGCAGATGCTATTGTAAATGCGGCAAATTCTTCTCTAATGGGTGGTGGCGGAGTTGACGGCGCCATTCACAAAGCCGCTGGTAGGCAAATTTTAGAAGAATGTAAGATGATTATTGCAAAACAAGGCTCCTGTCCAACGGGAGAAGCGGTTATTACTGCAGCAGGAAAATTAGCGGCACACTATGTTATACATACGGTTGGTCCAGTTTGGCATGGCGGCAAAAATAATGAAGAGCAACAACTTGCCAATTGCTACAATAATTCTCTTCATCTTGCATTAGCCAACAATTGTCATACAGTTGCTTTTCCCAATATCAGCACAGGCATCTATCACTTTCCAAAACAAATGGCTGCGGGAATTGCTGTTAGGACTGTCTCCGGATTCCTGACGCAGCATAAAAAATTGAAAACTGTTATTTTTGTATGCTTTGATGATGTGAACTACAATCTTTATGAACAGCTACTCCAATAAAAATTATAGCACTTCCGAGGTAATTAGAAATGCTCCAAAATATTTTTAAGATTTGTATTTATGCACTTTTGACTGGTGTTCTGTTTAATTGTCAATACAAAGAAAAAGAGGCTGTTTTTCCTGCCCCTGCAGAGATCAATTCCACCTCATTAATAGTTCTTGGTACTATGCAAGACGCGGGATCACCGCATATTGCCTGCAAAAAGGAGTGCTGCAAAGAGCTATTCAATAATCCTGCTCCGGACAGAAGAGTGGTATCGCTGGGATTAATCGATCCACAAAATAAAAAAAGCTATATTTTTGAAGCCACACCTGATTTTCATTTACAAATGAAAAAATTAAAAGACTATGCCTTTTTCAGTGATAAAGAGACACCCGCTGGAGTATTTATAACTCACGCCCATATCGGGCATTATACAGGATTGATGTACCTGGGCAGAGAAGCTATGGGATCCAAAGGTGTGCCAGTATATGTTATGCCTGTAATGAAAACTTACCTGGAAAATAATGGCCCCTGGAGTCAATTAGTTACCCTGAATAATATTTCGCTGCAACCTCTAAAGGACCGCGAAATAATAAAATTAACATCAAATATTTCAGTTGAACCGTTTATTGTTCCGCATCGTGACGAGTATTCTGAAACCGTTGGTTTTAAAATTAGCGGACCAAAAAAGAAAGTATTATTTATTCCGGATATTGATAAGTGGAGTAAATGGCAGGAAAAGATCAGTGCTCAAATATCTGAAGTAGACTATGCCTTTTTGGATGGCTCCTTTTTTGATGGTGAAGAGCTTAATTACCGCGATATTTCAGAGATACCTCATCCTTTTCTAATCGAGAGTATGAAAGAATTTAAAAATTTATCTGTTGTAGAAAAAAGTAAGATCTATTTTATTCATTTTAACCATACCAATCCTGTTTTAAATAAAAAGAGTGTTCAGGCACAAATCCTATTGAAAGAAGGTTTTAACATCGCAGAGATTCATAGTGTTTTTGAATTATAGTATTCTATTCGTCCTGGTTCTAAGAGCAGCAAGTTTTGGTTCGGCCACTTTTCCGGCAAATGTTTTGGATTACAGGGGAACTCCAAAAGACGCCAGCGACAGAAACCAGCTCGTTTTTTCAGATCAGGGAGCATGGTTTGGATACAGTATTCCTGATGATTCTTCAGCACTAGGGGGATTCTGCGGTCCTTTTTTAATGACCCAGGAAAACGGAAAATGGTGCAGTAAAGTTTTAAGCAGACTAATTTTATATGATGCAAATAACAAACCTATCAGCTGGAGTAATTTTGCATTTTCACAGGAGAGCTATAGCAGCCATCTCAAGCAGAAATACAAAAATAAAGAGTTAAGTATTACACAAACTTTATTTTTCAATTCAGCGCATACAGCAATCATAACAACCCACATTGAAAATCTTTCAGAAAACAGTATCACTTTTTCCCCCAGATGGCAGGGAAGCTTATTGCTTAAATCTTTAAAACTAAAAGAAGAGAATGGACATATTATAATTGAATCGGAAAAGAGTGATGCTGTTGGTCATATCCAATTATTAAATAGCGCGCATGTTTTTTTGGAAATCGATAAGAATAATTATGTGCTTGGGTCTAAAAAATTTGAAATAAATCCGGGCCAATCAAAGTCACTTACCATTTCCCACTCTTTCATTTTTTCACAGTATAACTGGGAAGACGAACAAAACAGTATCGTCATTGCAGCTGCTGATAAAGAAATAGCTCTTAACAACAGGATTGCTGAAAAGGAAAGACAATTTGCCGGGGTCATAAACCAAATGGCAACACCCTGGAATAAATTTGCTGAATATAAGAAGCTTGCCGCAAAAATATTGTTGACGTTACAAAACAACTGGCGGATTGCCGCAGGTGAATTAAGGCATAGTGGTCTTTTTCCCAGCTATCATTATATATGGTTTCATGGTTTCTGGGCCTGGGACAGCTGGAAGCATGCCGTCGCTCTTACTCAATTTGATAGTGAGCTGGCAAAGCAACAGGTGCGTGCCATGTATGATTTTATGGATAATAAAGGCTTTATTGCCGATTGTGTTTTCCGGGATACTACGATAGAAAATCACAATTTGCGAAACAGCAAGCCGCCCCTTTCAGGATGGGCAGTCTGGGAAATATATAAAAGTAGTAATGACCTGGAATTTTTAAAGGAAATGTACCCCAAAATTCAAACGCAGCATAAATGGTGGTATATATACAGGGACAACGATAAAGATGGCTTGTGTGAATATGGATCAACGGACGGTACCCTGCTAGCTGCCAAATGGGAAAGCGGAATGGATAATGCAGTGCGTTTTGACAGCAGTAAAATCTTAAGAAATGAAGAGAATGCTTATTCCTTAAATCAGGAAAGTGTGGATTTAAACGCCTATCTTTACGCAGAAAAAAAATATCTTTTTAATATGGCCCAGGTATTAAAATATAAACGGGATATGGCCAATTATGCAAAAGCTTTAATCGTATTAAAAAGCTCAATGCTCAGACAATTTTACGATTCCGAAAATGGCTGGTTTTATGATACAAGCATTGACGGGAAAAAGTTTATAAAAGCAATGGGCTGTGAAGGTTGGATTCCGCTATGGGCAGGCTTCGTTGATAAAAAACAGGCCGCGGCTATCAAACAAAATATTATGAATCCTGACTATTTTAACCTGAAGATTCCCCTGCAAACCCTGAGTGCCAGCCATCCAAAATTTAATCCTGATGGCGGTTACTGGAGAGGACCTCTTTGGCTTGATCAGGCCTATTTTGGTATTGCAGGATTAAAAAATTACAACTTTGATAACGAAGCAGATGAACTAACCTACAAATTATTCAAAAATGCTGAAGGTGTCCTGGAGAATGGCAGGGCCCTTCGTGAAAATTATAATCCTGTAAATGGAAGAGGGTTAGCAGCCAAAAATTTTAGCTGGTCGGCGGCCCACTACCTTTTGTTACTGTTAAATAAATAACGTATGAATTACAACCACATATCAATCTCCGAAAAACAAGCTGCAAACATTGTTAAGGAACTATACGGCATAAGTGCATCTGCAAAGGCCTTGGCGGGGGAAATTGATTTTAATTTCAGGATAAAAGCCGCCGGCAAAAATTATTTACTAAAAGTTAGTCGACCTGACGCGGATATGGAATATTTGGATTTTCAACAAAGCCTGCTGGAACATGTTCAAAAAACTAAAATTGTTACCGATTCGCCCAAAATCTTAAAAACTAAAAAAGGCGAAAAAAGCACAACAACCACTGACTCATCCGGCAACATTCGTGTTGTAAGACTAATCTCTTGGATTGAGGGGCGCTTGTGGTCTGCGGTAAATCCGGTCAATAACAATTTATTATTTAGTCTGGGTGAACAGGCAGCACACATAACGCTTTCTCTAAATACTTTTGATCATGTCCATGCGCATCGTGCCTTCCAATGGGACATATCCCAGGCCAGCTGGACATTTGAGCATTTACATCTTTTTGATGGTAAACAAAAGCAGATTGCAGCTTTCTTTCAGGGAAAATACAAATCGATATTACCTGGTTTGGAAACACTGCGTAAAGGTGTTGTTCATAATGATGTAAATGATAATAATATTATTGTAACCAATGATTTACTTAATCCAAAAGTGAAATCAGTTATTGATTATGGTGATGCGATTTATACAGCAATAATTAATGACCTGGCCATCGCCATTGCCTATGCCATAATGAATAAACCTGATCCATTACAGGCCGCTTTGCCCTTAATTCAGGGTTATAATAAGACCTATCCGCTGCAAGATGAAGAATTAAAAATGTTGTACGTACTGGTTGCCATGCGGCTCATCATCAGCGTATGCAAATCTGCAATCAACAAGCAAAAGGAGCCGCAAAACAAATACCTCTTAATAAGCGAAAAAGCGGCCTGGGATTTATTAGAAAGATGGTATGAAATAAATGAAGATATGGCATATTATTATTTTAGAGCATGTTGTGGAAAAAGCGCACATCCCAATGAGGAACTATTTACAAAATGGGCAGCGAACACACCCTGCAAGTTAACAGATTTATTTCCGACCTTATCATTCAATTCACTTTACACGATTGATTTAAGTGTCGGCAGTAACTGGCTGGGTAGTAAAGCTGAAATACAAGACCCGGAACTTAACCTTTATAAAATAAAACATTTATATAATGAATATCCGCAGCACTTAATAAGTGGCGGTTATTTGGAAACCCGTTCTCTATATAGTACAGCAAGTTTTAAAAAAGAATCCAATGATGGACCCGCCTATCGCACGGTGCACCTGGGCATTGATTTTTGGGTTGAAGCAGGCACTGCAATTCATTCACTTTTTGATGGTGAAGTTTTCAATCTTATTAATAATGATTTAAATAAGGATTTTGGACCCACACTGATCTTAAAGCATAAATTACAGGATTTCACCTTTTTTAGTTTATACGGTCACCTTAGTCAAAGCACTCTCAGTCTGCTTAAGCAGGGCCAAAGTATAAATAAGGGTGATCCCATTGGTTATATTGGAAATTCTGAGGAGAATGGTAATTGGACGCCACACCTGCATTTTCAGCTAATATTAGATATTCTTGGAAACAGAGATAATTTCCCGGGTGTCACTTTCCCGGCAGAAGTCCAGGTCTGGAAGAGTATTTGTCCGGATCCCAATTTACTTTTTAAGGAAAAAGAATTGGAACTAAAAGATGACTTAGCAGCTCAGGAAATAATTTCATACCGCAAACAACATCTTGGGAAAAGTTTAAGCCTTTCTTACAATACTCCCTTAAAAATGCTCAGGGGAGACGGTGTTTATTTAATAGATGGGACAGGAAGAAAATACCTGGATACAGTTAATAATGTCGCTCATGTTGGCCATGAACATCCGCGTGTTGTCAAAGCCGGCAAAGATCAAATGTCTGTTTTAAATACAAATACACGTTACCTGCATCAAAACATCAAGAATTTTGCGCAAGAATTACTTTCAACGTTTCCCAAAAAATTATCCGTTGTTCATTTTGTAAACTCGGGAAGCGAAGCCAATGAGCTGGCAATGCGCATGGCCAAAAATTATACAAATCAAAAAGATTTTATAGCCCTCGAGATGGGTTACCATGGTAACACGGGCGGCTGCATCGATATCAGTTCTTACAAATTTGACAGGAAAGGTGGCAAAGGAGCGCCCGAAAACACCCATATTGTGCCACTTCCGGATTCCTTTAGAGGGATCTATCGGGGAACAGACAACGCTGCAAAATATGCTGCGCATATCCCACAACAGATTGATAATATCAAGTCTAAAGGGCGTGGATTAGCCGCTTTTATAAGTGAGAGTATTTTGAGCTGCGCCGGTCAGATAGAACTGCCAAAAGGATACTTAAATGCAAGTTACACGGCAGTCCGCAAAGCCGGGGGAATTTGTATTGCCGATGAAGTTCAGGTTGGCTGCGGAAGAACTGGTTCCGCCTACTGGGGATTTCAGCTTCATAATGTTATCCCTGATATAGTTACAATTGGAAAACCGATTGGCAATGGGCATCCACTGGCTGCTGTTGTTTGCACGCAAGAAATAGCTGCTGCTTTTGCAGATGGTATGGAATATTTTAATACTTTTGGCGGCAATCCGGTATCCTGTGCTATTGGTCTTGAAGTATTAAGAGTAATTAAGGATGAAAAACTGCAGCAAAACGCGCACACAATTGGTAACTATTTAATACACCAATTAAAAGACATCCAAAAAGAGTTTCCTGTTTTTGGTGATATACGCGGCCAGGGGTTATTTCTGGGGATTGAGCTTGTGGATAGCAAACTAAACCCGCTACCCGACAAGGCACATTACCTTGTAAACAGAATGAAGGACTACGGTATTTTAATGAGTATCGATGGCCGGGATAATAATGTGCTAAAAATTAAACCGCCCATGGTTTTCTCCAAAGCAAATGCTGATGAATTAATATATCGATTGAAAATTGTTGTCCGCGAAGATTATCTGCAAGAATTTTAAATGAAAAGAGGATTGGTCTTTTTCGTTTTCTACTCATTCGTTATACCAAATTTTATATTTTCGCAGCAGGAACAAAACCTGCATTTTGATAATACTGTTATTCTATTGAACTCAAACCCTTTTTAAATGGACATTAAATTGTGGATGTAATAACGAGAATTTTAAAAGTAACTAAGGTTGCTATCCCCAGCCTCAAAAAAATAGCTGAACAAACGTTCTCTGAAACTTTTGCACACCTTAACAGCGCAGAGGATATGAGAAAATATCTTGCTGAAAATTTTAATCCGGCACAATTAGAAAAAGAATTAAGCAATCCTGAATCTTATTTCTTCTTTGCTGTTACTGCCGGAGAAATAGCCGGATATTTAAAATTAAATTTTGGAAAAGCGCAACTGGAATTAAAAGAAAAAAATGGCATGGAGATTGAGAGACTCTATGTACTAAGAGAATTCCACGGGAAAAAAGTAGGCCAAGCCTTATTTGAAAAAGCTATCCAGACAGCACAGGAGAGTGACAAAGATTATATTTGGTTAGGCGTTTGGGAAAATAATCAAAGGGCTATTCGTTTTTATTCAAAAAATGGTTTTAGTGAATTCGCAAAACATACTTTTATGCTGGGAGCTGATAAACAAACCGATATCATGATGAAAAAAGTTTTATAAGGACTCATTAAACTTCTTTTTTAATAATATCCGCCACCCTGAATGAATTGGCATAAATCGTCCAGGTATAGGTTACGCTTCCCCCGGTCGGCATAAAGCTGCCGTCCGTGACGAAAAGGTTTTCCGAGTCATGCATGCGGCATTGGGCATTTAATACAGAAGTTTGGGGATCGTTGCCAAAACGACAGCCACCCGCTTGCAGGTTTGGCGGCGGAGAGCCACTGATACCAGAGGAAACATTTTTAGCACCCATTTTGGCCAAAACATTTTCAGCTTTAGCAGCAAGATATTTTCCCACTTTTATATCTTGCTCATGGTAGCCTGTTCTAAAACGGGCAACAGGATTGCCCCATTTATCTTTAACGTCAGGATCAAGAGAAACAAAACAATTATCTGTAGGCTGCCAGTCATTAAAAACTTCAAAACGCAGGTATTGCCCACCTAAAAAGAAGTTTTCCATTTTTCTTTTCAACGGTTTCCCCCAAAGTAAACTGCCCTCTTCATCTCTTTTTAAAGAATTTGCCCTGGCGATACCATTAGCATGTTTCCACAAGAAGTCTATTGTCCCGCCCTTGGTTTTTCCTCCAAAACTACTGTCTTCAAATGAGTACCAGTCCTGAAGGGCCCGGTTTACAAAGAGACCCGGGGTTTTTATTGCATCAGCCTGCTCCGTGCTTAAATCTCTGAAATAAAAATTACCCTGCCCTGATCCGCCACCCGAAAAAATAAGGTTTTTTCCCAATTGACCGTTATTATTACCCAAACCTTGTAAATGCCCGGGTCCGCGCGAAGAAAGCAGCAGCCGGCTGGTCTCGATAGCCTGGCAGGCAACAACATATCTTTTGGCACTTACTTTTTGCTTTTCACCATGCTCATCAAAATATGCTATATAACTTACCTTACCTTTTTCATCACTGGCAATACGGTATACTTTTGAGTTAGGCCTTATTTCACAATGCCCGGTTTCAACAGCATAATTCAACAAAGCGGCGCGGGCCGAGCCTTTTGCATTACTTGAACAGCCGTAACTGCCGCAGAAATTGGAATAATAACAGCTGTTGCGCCCCTTAACAGGCTGGGAAAGAATAGCCCGGGGCGTTGGAATAGCATTGTAGCCTAATTCAGCACATGCCTTATCAATCCATTGCGCAACAGGGTTTTCGGCTAGAGGAGGGTAAGGAAAATCTTTTGTAGAGCGCGGTTCTAAATGCGGATGTTTTACAACCTTCCCGGAAACACCTACGACATTTTCAACCATCGTAAAATAGGGCTCCATATCTTCATAAGTTATGGGCCAGTCAACAATATTTGCGCCTTTGATAGGACCATATTCAGATAGAAGTCTAAAATCCTCTGGTTTCATGCGGTGGAAATATCCGCTCATAAGATTGGAGGATCCGCCAACCATGCTGCCGTTCCAAAAATCCCATCCTGATTCATAAGTCGATTCAGCGCGCCAACTGCCGTCCGTGTATTTTTCCTCAATCACATGGCGTTCATCTATAAGTTTGGGGGTAAACAGGCTTCTTCTGCAGCAACCCAGCTCATCTTTGGAAAAATCTTCCGTCTTGAACCAGGGTCCTTTTTCCAGTACCAACACTTTTTTAGCAGCTTTGGCAAGTGTGTAAGCTACCGGCGCCCCGCCTGCCCCGCTGCCAATAACTATGACATCAAAATCTTTCATATCAAATAACAGTTATCAATAATCAATAATCAATTATCAATATTCCTATTTATTAATTCTTGTAGTTTTTAAAATTGAAAACAATATTTTAGCTATCTCATCAACGTCAGCAAACAATTGGTCGAACACATTTTTTTCAATAAAACCGGTGTCTTTTAATAATGAAAGCCAATACTTTGTTTCCAAGGTTTCTTTATAAGCGATTGATACTTTTGCTGAAAAATCCGCGTTGCTTATTCCACCATTTGCTTCTGCAATGTTCGCTCCAATTGAAGTTCCACTTTTTAATATTTGCTTTGATAGTACATATTCTTTTTTATCATTACTCAACAATTTATAAAGATTAACAATCTTAATAGCCAATTGATATGATTTTTCATATACCACATTTTTATTGTTCATTGTTAATTGTTAACTGTTCATTGTTAACTGTTCATTGTTCATTGTTTCTTGCTAATTGGTCATTGTATTTAACTTTCGGTGTAGGTTGGCCGGCCGTATACTGCAACCATTTAAGACCCTCCTGAGCTGCATTGGTACCATAAACCGGATCAGAAAAGAGAGCTTCAAAGATGTGTAGTAACATGACCGACAGCCAGGACTCACCCCAATCATGGGCACTTTCAATATGCTTTAGCAGTTTTTCCCTGTTCTCCGGTAACATATTCAAAAATGGTTTTTCCCATCTCTCCAGGGCATCTTCATCAAGCCATTCAAGACCACTTTTAAGAAATTTTCTTTCTTCCGGGTCATAATCAGTGTCGCTTATAACCCATTGCACAAAAACGGCAGCGTTCAATTCCCGGGCTCCGGGACTTCCCTCTTCGCTGGGAAAGAGAATATCCTGCACGGCAACCAGAATATCCCACTCTTTGATACTCAAAACGGCAGGATCATGCGCTATGGCTATCTTTGTTTTTTGCTCCTTGCCGCATGAAACAAGAGGAATGGCTGTCGCCATACCTGCTAAAGCGGTTTTAATTAAAAAACTTCGCCTGTCCATCTTTGAATACGTCATTTTTTTTATTATAGACGGAATTTTAAATTCGCGTCTTTCAACTTGTGACATTGTTCATCCAATTTGTAAACGTTTTCAAATTATACATAGAAAAAATAAGCGATGATAATAAATCTGTAACAATTTAATCTTTTTACATTAATACAGGTCATACTTTACTAATCTGCCATCGAGTCCGCCATTTGACAGCTCTTTTTTCCATGAGGATTTTAGACCTATATTTTTAATATATTTGCGCTCACCAAAATAAATAAAAGCGACAGAACCGCGACAGCGCTGTTTAAGAAAATCACCCAAATTTTTATAGAATTCACTCAAATCATCATCAGCATTCAACCGCAAACCATAAGGCGGGTTGCATATTATTACTTTTTTTTCAAGGCCTTTCAATTTAAAAACATCTTCTCTGTTAACTTTTATTTTATTCGCGGTGTCTATTTGTTCCAGGTTTTGATATGTCGCTTTTATAGCTTGATTATTCTTATCGCTTCCGGCAATCAAACCGTCCGGTAATGTTTTAATGTTTTCATTTGACTCTTTTTTAATTTTCAGCCAAATATCTTCCTTATAATCGGGTAGTTTTTTGAAGCCAAATGAGTCCCGCAAGTATCCGGGAGGTGTTTTGGTGCATTTTAAATAGGCTTCACACAAAATGGTACCAGAACCACAGAAAGGATCATAAAGGGGTGTTATTTCATTCCATTCTGTCAGTTTTAAAATTGAAGCTGCCAGGGTTTCGGACATCGGCGCCTGTATACTTTTTTTACGGTACCCCCGCCGATGGAGGGACCCACCGGATGTATCAATACTAATCGTCGCTTCATTTTGTTCAATATGAAGGCTTACCCATAAATCAGGATGGCGCGTATCAACAGATGGGCGCACGCCCGATATTCCCCTAAAATAATCTGCAATTGCATCTTTTAAACGCAAGGCGGCAAACCTGGAATGCTTTATATTGCTGTGCGATACAGAGGAAAAAACAGCGAATGTTGCAGAAGAGGAAATGAAATCATCCCATTTTATTTTAACAGCTGTGTTGTATAGATATTTATCTGAATGGCAGCTAAAGGTTATTATTGGTGCCAGAACCCGGTTAATAAGCGCTGAGCAGTAGTTTATTCTATAAAGCGCTGCAGAAGAAGCCTGAAAATGTAAACCGCGATAAGCCTGTTTTATAGCTTCTGCACCCAGACTTGCCATCTCCATCTCAGCCAGATCTTTTATATCATCCGCGACCTGGGCAAAATAGCGCTTTGTTTTTTGGTATGTATACATAAATCAAATTTGTGTGAAGGAAATATAAATGTAACTGATTTTGTTATTAATAGAAATCTTATGATCACACAAATTGGTTCTTTAAAGCACACGGGAATCAAATACAGCTCATTGATAATAAGACCAGATGTAATTATCTTTTGCGATAAAACATAGCGAATGCCTTTATGAAAAGAATATTTTATTTTATTCCCCTGATTATTTTGTTTGTTGCCTGCAGCACTGTAAAGCTTGGTTACAATAATGCTGACTGGATTCTGCCCTGGCTTGTTGATGATTATTTTGATTTAGATGCTGATCAGGAGTCTTTTGTTGAAGATCGAATTTCCTACCACTTAAAGTGGCATCGTGATACTGAACTGCCGCGCTATTCCTCGTTTATAGAAGAAGCAACCATTAAATTAGAAGATGGTGTCAGCAGCGATGAGTATGATTGGATTGCAGAAGAACTTAGACAAAGTTATGCTAACCTTATTGAACAAATCCTGCCTGATGCCGCAGAAATGTTGCTCAGCTTAAAACCGCAGCAAATTGCATTTATTGAAAACAAAATGCTCGAAAAAAACAAAGAGCGAAGCGAACGACCTGAGAGGTCTGAGGAGGAACAGATCCTTAATAAAGAGCAGAAAATTATTGATCGCGTTGAGGATTGGGTTGGTGTATTAAACGAGGAACAGGTGATGCAGATCAGGGAACTCAGCCATGGCCTTCCCGATAACACAGATATTTTCAGGAAAGATCGTGTAAGAAGACAACAGGTCTTTTTAGAACTGCTAAGATCAAAGCCTCCCAAAGAGGAATTTATTAAAGATTTTCATATTTATATGACAGATTATAATAACGGCAGACCTCAGGAATTAGTTGAAAAATCCAAACTATATTGGGAAGCATCTAAACAGCTCACTTTAGCTATTGTAAAAATCCTCAGCTCAGATCAAAAACGAAAAGCGATTGAGCGCATACGCGAATACCAGGTCGATTTTATTGAACTTGCTTCTAATGAATAGTAAGCTGTACTCTTTCAGTTAATAACAATTTTTTATTTTCTTACATTGCTGGAATTATATAATTTCCATTTTTGAGGTTCTTTAATGGCGAAAGACGTAAACAAATCTGACCTTCTATTGGAAATAGAATCCTTAAAAAAGAAAATTAAAAAATTACAAACCGCAAAGAGTTCTGCCTCAAATACTTCCGCTAATTCCTTACAAATTGGCGAATCATCCATCTCCCCTGTCAA
Organism: Calditrichota bacterium; assembly: GCA_963723365.1. Taxonomy (GTDB): domain Bacteria; phylum Calditrichota; class Calditrichia; order Calditrichales; family J004; genus CAVRRG01. The sequence continues at coordinate 31,476 of CAVRRG010000038.1, forward strand.
CTATAAACTATTATTTGAAAATATGCGTGAAGGTTTTCTACATGGCGAGATTAATTGCAAGAATAAAAAGCCGGTCGATTTTCGTGTTCTTTATACAAATAAAGCTTTTGAGAATTATATCGGGTTCAAACCGAAACAGCTTAATGGTAAACTGATATCCAAGGTTTTACCCGCGATTCTAAAAGAAAAAGCCAACTGGATCAAAATTTTTGGAGAAGTGGCTTTAAGCGGCAAAACATCTTCTGTTACCGAATACAGCAGCACTCTAAAAAGGTGGTTTTCAGCTAATGTTTTCCAACCACAAAGCAGACAATTTGCAGCGACGTTTTTTGATATTACGCAGCGCATGATGCACGAGAAAGCACTGGAAGAAAGTGAGTATCATTTTAGAAACTTGATCAAACAAGCTCCCGATGCATTTTATTTAAGCGATCTTGATGGAAATATAATAACAGTCAATGATTTAGCCTTAAAACAAAGTGGCTATAGGAAAGCGGAAATTAAGAAAAAAACCGTGCTGGAACTTAACCCTCATTTAAAAAGAAGGAAAAAATTACAGAGCCTTTGGAAATCATTAGAGCTTAATATGCCTGTTACCATAGAGAGCCATCATCAGAGAAAAGATGGAACCGTTTATCCGGTGGAAATCACAACAAGCAGAATTGAATTGAACGACGAAAGTTACATTATGAGTTTTGTTCACGATATAACGGAACGAAAAAAAACTCAAAATACTCTCAAAGAAAGTGAAGAGAGACATAAAATAATCTCCAGTCTTTCATCCGACTACATATATTCAGTTAATTTAAAATCTTTAAATTTAGACTGGGCCAGCGGCGCTTTTAAGAAGATTACAGGATATACAGCAGATGAGGTAAATAAACTGCCCAAAAAATGGATGCAGGTGGTTCATCCGGACGACATTGAAAAATCTACAGAGTTCTTTTACAAACAAATAAAAGATAAGAAAAAAACCTCGTATGATATGCGTATAATCCGCAAAGATGGTGCTGTTCGATGGATAAACGACAAATTCTTAGCAACTTACAATGGTGCCGAAACTGTTAATTTATATGGTGCTGTCAAAGATATAACCGAACAAAAACAAGCCGAACAAACTTTACGGGAGAGTGAGGAAAAATACAAACGCCTGATTGATCAATCCGGCGACGCAATCTATCTCCTCTATAATAATAATTTTGAATTAATAAATAAGAAATTTCAGGAACTTTTTGGGGTAACCAGGAAGGAAGTATCAAAATCCTCCTTTAACTTTATGAAAATGGTGGCACCAAAGAGTAAAGCACTGATCGAAGAACGTAACAGAAAATATTTAGAAGGTGAAAAACTTGAACCCAACTACCTATTTACTGCACTCACTGCAAAAGGCAAAGAAGTTCTGCTGGAAGCTAATGTCAGTTATGTTGAGTATAAAGATGGCTTAGCTACACAAGGTATTTTAAGAGATATAACATATCGTAAGAGTATGGAAGAACAATTACGCCAATCGCAAAAAATGAAAGCAGTGGGACAACTTGCAGGAGGTATTGCCCATGATTTCAATAATTTACTTACAGTTATCAATGGATATTGCGATTTGCTGCAATTAGGTGATTTACAGGAGGAAATTCGAAGACCAATAAGCATTATCAAAGAAGCCAGTGACCGCGCTACAGCTTTAACAAGCCAGCTGCTAGCTTTTAGCAGAAAACAGGTTATACGTCCAAAAATTATTAACCTGAATGAAGTATTAAAAAACCAGATTAAAATGCTGCGCCGTTTGATTGGTGAAGACATAGAAATCTCAATGAATCTGCAAGATAACCTGGATAAAATAAAAATAGACAGCGGTCAGATTGAACAAATAATAATGAACATTGCTATAAATGCGCGCGATGCTATGCCCGGAGGCGGAAAACTTACAATTAAAACGCAAAATACACACTTTGATAAGGAATATGTTAAAAACCATCCCGATACAAGAACAGGAAAATATATATCCATAATGATTAAGGATATCGGAATAGGAATGGACGCTGAAACATCGGCCAGAGTTTTTGAACCTTTTTTTACAACAAAAGAAAGAGATAAAGGAACCGGATTGGGGTTAGCAACTGTATATGGTATTGTAAAACAAAACGCCGGTTTTATCTATGTTGACACCGAATTAGATAAAGGAACTTCCATAATAATTTATTTGCCGGCAGCAAAAGGCCGTATTCAAAAGCAGCAAAAAAAACCTGCTAAAGGCAGCGCTTATTTAAAAGGATCCGAAACTATACTGCTTGTTGAAGATGATGATATTGTGCGTGATGTTACATTTACTACGCTGGAAAGTTACGGTTACAGCGTAATGGCTGCAGCAAATGGTGAAGAGGCACTTCGTATATATAAGATAAACAAAAACAAGATCGATTTAGTGCTAACTGATATTATTATGCCATTGATGAGCGGTAAAGAATTGGCTGAAATCCTGCTAAAAATGAAACCGGATGTCAAAATTTTATTGTTTTCAGGCTACATTGAAGATAGTATACTGGATATCAAAGCGTTGGATACAGACCTAAATTTTATTCAAAAACCTTACACACATTCCGAACTTGCAAAAAAAATAAAAGAAGTTCTTGATAAAAATTAAATCCTTTTAAAGACTATATAAACGTGTAGCAATGTAACCGTCAATATTCTTGCCCGTAATCCTTACAGCTTTTAAATTAAAGTTATATAATATTGAAATTTTTTATCCTATTAACCTCGGGGATTGATGCATAATTCAACCATCACAATTCTAGCCTTACTATCTATTATCAACATAATTCTTATTAGTTGTACAAAAAATGACCCGAAGAATGTCAGGGAGTATTCGGTACAATCTGTTTTATGGCAGCAAAATGCGGCGGAATACAAAGCATTAACTTACCAGGGATATGCCCTTGCTCGTATGCAATTAGATATTATGTTAGCCGATTTGCAAAATAAAAATTCAAAGCTGGCAATTGTTACTGATATCGATGAAACAGTCCTTGACAATATTCCTTATAACGCTAAACTGATAGAACTCAATAAAGAATTTTCTTCTGGCTCCTGGTACCAATGGGGTGAACTGCGGCAGGCTGAAGCCGTGCCAGGTGCCCTATCCTTTTTTACATATGCGGCCGCTAAAGAAGTTGAAGTTTTTTATGTGAGTAATCGTAATGTTGTGCAGCAAAAAGCAACCATTGATAATTTAAAAAAACTAGGTTTTCCATTTGCTGATACTAACCATGTTCTGCTTAAAGACTCAAGCAGCGCCAAAGAGTCACGTCGTTTACGTGTTTCAAAAACACACAAAATTCTGTTATTAATAGGGGATAATTTATCTGATTTTTCCTACCTGTTTGACAGGCAAGGAACCCAACGACGCAATGCCATTGTAGATAGTTTGAAAGACGCATTCGGTACACGATTCATTGTTTTTCCGAATCCCATATATGGTGACTGGGAAACAAAAGGGATATATGAAGGAAAGTATACCTGGACCCAACAGCAAAGGGATTCGTTACGGCGAGCAAAACTTAAATCATATTAAAATAGAATAGAATTGCTCCATAGTCAGCTAAACCTTAAGTTCCTGCTTTTTAAATTGAACCATAAATATATGCTTTTGACAACAAAATTAAAAAACAAAATACTTACAGATTTAGCCGGATTTATCGCTGAAAATAAAGAAGAGATCATCCGCCAGAATCAAATAGATCTGGACAGCGCTGAAAATCTTGATGCAACTTTAATTGACCGCCTTAAACTGGATGGTAATAAAGTTTATGGTATGGTAAAAGCCATTGAAGAAGTCATTCATATGGATGACCCGCAGGGAAAAATCCTCAGCACCTATCAGCATCCCAATGGGATGACGGTACAAAATAAAACAGTACCTTTCGGACGCATACTTATTATTTATGAATCACGCCCCGATGTAACAATAGAGGCAGCTATAAATGCCTTTAAGGCCGGCAATAAAATTCTTCTTAAAGGCGGCAAAGAGGCAAAAAACACTAACTTATTTCTTGTTAGTTTGTGGCAAAAGGTTTTAAAGCAAAACAATATTTCCAATGATTTTATAACATATCTTAATATAAACCGCGAGCAAACCCAGCTATTGTTAAAAGATAATACCCACAACGTTGATCTGGTAATTCCGCGTGGAGGCGATGAACTTATAGAATATGTTCAGCAAAACAGCTCTGTACCAGTTATTGTTAGTGGCCGGGGTAATAATTTCGTTTACATCCACGATGATGCCGACTTTGAGATGGCAGTTGAAATAGTCCTGAATGGTAAAAGTCGCCTAAGCGTTTGTAATGCCATTGACAAGGTTCTTTTTAACAGCAATATTGCTAACCTGGAAATTAAAATTGCAACGCTGAGCGACAGGTTAAACGAGCTTGGTATTGATGTTTATGGTGCTGGTGATTTTTTAGAAGCTATGGGCAGCTTAAAAAAAATTATAAGTAACACTATGTGGGACGAAGAATTTCTCGCCCCCAAAATCCTATTTGGAGTTTCAGCGTCGTTGCGTGATGCTATTGCAACAATAAACGCGCACTCCGGAGGACATTCTTCCGTAATTGTAACAGCGAGTGCTGAAAGCGCTGCGCAATTTATGAATGAAGTAGATTCTGCAGCAGTTTATCATAATGCATCGTCTCGTTTTACAGATGGCGGACAATTTGGATTTGGGGCTGAGATGGCCATCAGTACGCAAAAACTGCATTTCAGGGGACCTATTGGTTTAGCTCAGCTTGTTTCGAATAAATGGTTTATAAAAGGAACAGGCCAGGTAAGGGATTAAGTTGAAACCAATTATTGTTGTAAAAATCGGTACTTCTACTTTGACAGCAGGGACCGACCGCATTTCCCGCGGTAAACTTGAAGATATTGCCAGGCAATTATTAAAACTAAGAGCCAAGTACGATTTTATTCTCGTGTCATCCGGAGCCATCGCTACAGCAAAACAATTTATCAATATACATGGCTGGAAAAACCAAGTATCTTCAAAACAAGCCATGTCTGCTATTGGCCAACCCAAATTAATGCAATTATACAGTGAAGTATTTAGTGATTTCGATATTCGTATTGCCCAGTGTTTAATGACCTACCGTGATTTTGAAAATGATGAATCACGCAATAACACTCATAATACTATCCGCGAGTTGCTTGAACATAATTACATCCCTATTATTAATGAAAATGACACGGTTGCGATAGAAGAATTGATTCTGGGAGATAATGATAAACTCTCTGCCCTTGTTGCAACTTTGATAGAGGCTGATAAATTGATTATTGGTTCTGATGTAGATGGATTGTATGATAAAAATCCACATATCCATGATGATGCCTTGCTTATTCCTGAAGTTTCTGATTTAAATTCTATAAACGATTTTATTCAGGAAAAAGATAATAAGTTAGGAACAGGTGGTATGTCATCTAAAATTGAGGCTATCAAAATTTGTATGGAACACAATGTTGAAGCATATCTTACAAATGGCAATACTCATTTTTTTATAGAGAAAACTCTAAAAGCGAAAATTCCTTTTACAAGATTTTATTCCAAAGAACTACCTGATTAAACTCATCTCGTTAGTGCCCTAAAAATAGTAAAAAAATCTAAAAATAAATAAGCAAACAAGCTCTTAATATATTATATTTGATGTTAAATGAATTTATTCACAATCATACGGAGGAACAATGAATAAACTATTTAAAACATTTATAGGATTTTTTTTAATTCTGGGATTGTCCACAAGCTCCTTTGCTAACGGACTAAGCTTAAACAGTGTTGGAACCAAGGCCCTTGCTATGGGTGGTGCTTTTGTTGGATTGGCTGATGATGGAACAGCCATTTATTGGAACCCGGCTGGCTTAGCTGGTCAAAAAGGTTCTTTTTCAGCATATTTTACCGGTGTTATGCCAATGGGAACATATGAATATGATCTTGCAATGGTAGACACCGAAACAAAAAGTAACTTATACCCCACCGGTGGACTTTTTGCTGTATACCCAATGGGGGATTTAACTTATGGTTTTGGTGTATTTGTCCCCGCTGGATTGGGTGCTGAATACCCTGGGGCCGATCTCGCCGCCTTTTCTGGCATGCAAACTTTTAACTGGGAAACTCAAATTGGTGTTGTCTCCATATCACCGGCAATTGCCTACCAGGTTAATGACCAGTTTTCTATTGGTTTAAGCGCAAATATCTATTATGCGCTGTTTGATTTATCCAGGCCTGATGCTGCTGATCTCAATGGTGATATGATACCTGAAACCCCTGTGCAGTACAAAGAAGAATCAACAGGCATTGGTTACGGTGTTACTTTGGGTTTAAAATATGATATTAACAATCAATTTGCAGTTGGGGCAAGCTTTAGAACAGAAACCCCGGTCACAATGGATGGTACTGCTGAAATAGTTGGCATCCTTGAAACAGATTTTGAAAGAGATGTTTCATGGCCTATGTGGATTACCGGTGGTGTTGCGTATAAACCACAAGATGAATTAACGCTAACCTTTGATCTGCAGTATAGCAAATGGTCTGTTCTTGATAAACTAACAGCAAAGTATGATGATTTGCCGGATGGTATATTTGTTCTTGAATGGGATGATGCTTTACAGGTGCGTTTTGGTGCTCAATATATGGTAACTCCTGAAACCGCATTACGTTTTGGTTATTATTATGACCCAGCTCCCGCTCCCGACAAAACTTTAAATATTTTATTTCCTTCTTCTACAAATCATGCAGGAAGCGTTGGATTTGCACATGATTTTGGTAAATACAGTGTAGAAGGTGCTCTTGAATATGTATTAGGAGGTGACCGCGATGTTGATGCATTTCCAAATGCCATGGCACCCGAAAACATGCCCGGAATACATCACACCGATATATTTGCATTTACATTAGGTTTTGCAATGGAATTATAAGGATTATATATAATCTTTAATTAAGCCGGTTAACAGCCGGCTTTTTTTTTGCCCTCTTCCCTTCATTTAAATACTCATATTAACAAAGCATTCATAAATCGCTAGAATTGTATACACATAAAGGGAATAAAGCCAAATATGATTTAGTTAATTTATTCGTTCACCTTAAACCTTTATAAAAGGAATTTAAAATGAAATTAAAACACAAATCTTATTTATTATTTTTAATTCCAAGCTCATTAATACTTTCCGCAGTTTTAATTTCGGACTTCTATACCGTTTCCCTGGATTTACCAAGTGGAGATGCTTATGGCAGATTTGGTTTATCCGTTTCCTCGGCTGGCGATGTGAACAATGATGGCTATGATGATATAATTATTGGGGCACCCGGTGAAATACCTAACAGCGCGGTTTATATTTACAGTGTTTATGATCAGAAATATTTAGATACTCTTTATTCTCCAATAAACGGCAAAGAATTTGGCGTGTCCGTTGCCGGACTAAGAGAATAAAGAGTATCTAAATATTTCTGATCATAAACACTGTAAATATAAACCGCGCTGTTAGGTATTTCACCGGGTGCCCCAATAATTATATCATCATAGCCATCATTGTTCACATCGCCAGCCGAGGAAAACGGATAAACCAAATATGCTCTCCACTTGGTAAATCCAGGAAACGGTATAGAAGTCCGAAATTAAAACTGCGGAAAGTATTAATGAGCTTGGAATTAAAAATATAAATAAATAAGATTTGTGTTTTAATTTCATTTTAAATTCCTTTTATAAAGGTTTAAGGTGAACGAATAAATTAACTAAATCATATTTGGCTTTATTTCCTTTTATGTGTATACAATTCTGGCTATTTATGAATGCTTTGTTAATATGAGTATTTAAATGAAGGGAAGAGGGCAAAAAAAAGCCGGCTGTTTAACCGGCTTAATTAAAGATTATATATAATCCTTATAACTCCATTGCAAAACCTAATGTAAATGCAAATATATCGGTGTGATGTAATCCGGCGCATGTTTTCGGGTGCCATGGCATCTGGAAATGCATCAGCGTCACAAGGAGTGACCTCCTTAATACATATTCAAGAGCACCTTCTACACTGTATTTACCAAAATCATGTGCAAATCCAACGCTTCCTGCATGATTTGTAGAAGAAGGAAATAAAATATTTAGAAGCTGTCGGGAGCGGGAGCTGGGTCATAATAATAACCAAAACGTAATGCGGTTTCAGGAGTTACCATATATTGAGCACCAAAACGCACCTGATCATTGATTCAAGCAAATATTTTACCATTTCATCCGGCAAATCATCATACTTTGCTGTTAGTTTATCAAGAACAGACCATTTGCTATACTGCAGATCAAAGGTTAGCGTTAATTCATC
>CAVRRG010000039.1:0-17884 GCA_963723365.1 Calditrichota bacterium
CCAATAAACGGCAAAGAATTTGGCGTGTCCGTTGCCGGACTAAGAGATATTAATAACGACGGCTTTGACGATGTTGTTGTAGGAACAGCGTACCCTATGGGTTATAATCCGGGAGTAGCCTATGTGTATAGCGGCGCCAGCGGTGATACCTTATATTCCCTTATTTCACCCAACCCCTTAAACGGCGGTTATTTTGGAAAAGTGGTTGCAAACGCCGGTGATGTAAATAATGATGGTATAAATGATATTTTGATTGGAGCCCCTGAAGAGTTTCCCTATGGTATAAACCGTGCCGGCAGTGCCTATATTTTTGATGGTGCCACTGGTGATACTATTCATACACTAATTTCACCTGATACGGTAAGTGGAGGTTATTTTGGAGAAGCACTAGCCGGAATTGGCGATATAAATAATGACAACCATGATGATGTGATAGTTGGCGCTTCCGGTGAAATTTTTGACGAACAGCGCTATGGCAAAGCTTACATTTTCAGTGGTGCAACAGGAGATACTTTATATCAATTTATCTCCCCTAATCCAGAGCCATTCACTGCATTTGGTCGGGTTGTCTCCGGCGCCGGTGATGTAAATAACGATGGTACAAACGATGTAATAATTGGCTCCGCTGAGAGTGCTGAAGATTTAGGCTCAGCGGGCAGAGCTTATGTATTTAGCGGGGCTAATGGAAACCTTATTTGGACATTAATTTCACCTGATCCGTTGGGTTTTGGTTACTTCAGCGGATGGGGAACCAGTCTTTCTGCCTATGACGATATAAATGGAGATGGTCATGATGATATTTTAGTGGGTGCTATGCACGAAACGATTGATTTCGCCAGAGAAGGCCTTGTTCATATTTTTAGCGGCGCCACAGGCGATACACTTTGTACTTTGCAATCGCCTTCTCCCGAAATGGATGGCCGATTTGGTTTTTCTTTATCTGGTGCAGCAGATTTTAACAATGATGGTGAGATGGATATTATTGTCGGCGCTCCGCAAGAGAATGGCGGTTATCCGGGTACCGGACGCGTTCATTTGTTTTCACAATCGGTTATTGATACTATCATCAGCTCTATAAAGGGAAAGTCTTCTCAAAATCCAGAACAGTTTATACTAAAACAAAATTTCCCGAATCCCTTTAATCCAACGACCAATATTCCTTATGAATTACATAACACAACTGATCTGAAAATAGCAATTTATGACCTCTCTGCTAAATTAATATATAGCGAAGAGCTAAATAATAAACCAAGCGGCAAGTATATTTTTAATTTTGATGGTTCAAATTATTCCAGCGGCGTGTATATATATAGTTTTAAATCCGGCGTACATTCGCAAACCCGCAAAATGGTATTAATAAAATAATTATAAACGTATTTAAGAGCCTTTGTTGGATAACAGTTTGACAGCAATAAAATAAACAGATCAATTAAGCTGTTAAAAATTATTTTTTATTTTTATATTAAACCTCAATTTCAATTAACACTTTTCCTGAAAAAAATAAAACGGAGTATTAAACCATGCTAACTAAGCGTCTGGGTAAATCAAATCTGGAAATATCCAGCGTTGGATTAGGAGCCTGGGCTATTGGTGGACCCTGGGAATGGGGCTGGAGTGACCAGAACGATGATGATTCTGTTAACACAATCCATAAGGCACTTGACTCCGGTATTAACTGGATTGATACTGCTCCTATTTATGGTTTTGGTCATTCTGAAGAAATTATCGGGCAGGTATTAAAAGAGACTTCTCATAAACCCTTCATTTTTACAAAATGCGGATTTTTTTGGGGTGAGGATAAAAAAGAATTTCCTTCGCTAAAAAGAGATACTATTCTAAAAGAAGTAGATAACAGTTTAATGCGGCTGGGGATTGATGCGATCGATCTATACCAGATCCATTGGCCTAACCCTGAACAGGATATTGAAGAAGCCTGGGAAACGCTGGCTGAAATAAAAGAAACAGGCAAAATAAGATATATAGCTGTATCTAATTTTTCGGCAGAACAAATGAAACGGATTGCCAACATTGCCCCGCTAACTTCTAATCAACCACCCTACTCTTTAATTGCGCGCAGAGTTGAAAAAGAAATTTTACCTTATTGCCAGGAAAATAATATTGGTGTTCTCTGTTACTCACCCATGGGCTCGGGCATGTTAACCGGAAAAATGACACGGGAGCGGGCTGCCAATTTACCACATGACGACTGGCGCAATAAAAAAAGTGATTTTAAAGAGCCCAAATTGAGCAGGAATCTTGAACTGGTGGGGCTTTTAAGATCCATTGGAGAAGAACATCATGTCAACCCCGGCGCCGTGGCAATCGCCTGGACCTTGGCCAATTCGGCGGTTACAGCGTCAATCGTTGGGTTACGCAAACCGCAGCAAGTACAGGATGCTCTTGACGGCGGTAACCTGGAGCTTAGCTTAACAGAATTAGACACAATAAATGCATTCTTTAAATAGAAACAATGAAGATACTAAACCAATATGGCGGAAATTAAATTAGAATGGCAAATAGCGGCAGAGCTTGGTGAAGGTCCGCTTTGGGTAGCAGCTGAAAACGCCCTTTATTGGGTAGATATAAAGTTGCGTAATGTGCATCGCCTAAGTATCTCAACTGGTGAAAAGAAAAGCTGGAACTTCGATACTGCAGTTACATCTCTTGCTACCCGCAAGAAAGGCGGCTTTATAGCAACCATCAGCGATGGTTATGCCTTTATCGATTTCGAAACAGGTAAACTGGATCCTGTGCAATTAGCGGAGAAAGATATAGTCCAAAATCGCTTTAATGACGGAAAACTGGACGCCAAAGGACGTTATTGGGCAGGCAGCATGGATGACAATGAACAAAGAGCTACAGGCGCGCTTTATCGCCTGGCCGGGGACTTATCCATAAAAAAGATGGATGAAGGATATATTATAAGTAATGGTCCAGCCTATAGCGCGGATAATAAAACGATGTACCATACAGATACCCGGCGAAAAGTAGTTTATGCCTTTGATTTCGATATTGATAGCGGAGCCATCCGTAATAAAAGAAACTTCATAGAATTAACAACGGATGAAGAAGGAAGCCCGGACGGGATGACTGTAGATTGCGAAAACTGCCTGTGGCTCTGTCATTTTGGGGGTAAAAGAATAACACGTTATTCAGCGCAAGGTAAAGTAATTCGAGTGTATGATATGCCTGTTCCCAATATTACAAGTTGCACTTTGGGCGGGCCGCAACTGGACACGCTTTATATAACAACGGCGCGCATTCACTTAAACGATGAACAATTGGACAGATATCCTCTTTCAGGAAGCCTATTCTCCCTCAAACCTGGTGTAAAAGGATTATCCACCCCGCTTTTTGCAGGCTGATTAACGCCTATAATTTTTTAAATTTTATCCTGCGTGATTTTTCCATTCACCCTGCGAAAAAGGTTTAAAGGATTATCTCTCTTTAATGAATCCGGCAACAAATGATCCGGTGCATTCTGATAGGCTACAAACCTGGCAAATCTTAGGATGGCATCCGCCCCAACACTTGTGCTGCTGGTTATGGATGAAGAGGGATAAGGACCACCATGCTGCATGGAAGGACATACTTCCACACCTGTCGGATAGCCGTTGTAAATCACCCGACCTACTTTTTGCTCTATAACAGCTGTCAGGATTTTTGCAAATTGCGGATCTTCATCGGCATGTATACTTCCTGTCAGGTTACCCTGCAAATTTCGCGCTACTTCCAACATTTGCTGTTCATCATCACAAATGACCATTAATGTAGCCGGACCAAAGATTTCTTCAGATAAACTTTCATCCGCCATAAAATCCACGGCGCTTGTTTTAAAAACGGCGTTAGGCGGTGTTAAGGTGCCACCTTCATACTGGGCCTCATTCAACCAATGCACTTTTGGGTGGTTTTTCATTTTAGTATAACCGTCTGTCAAACTTTCAGCAATGCGTTTATTAAGCATCACACCACGCGGAATATTGTCCATTTCCGTTTTTAGCTTATTTTCAAAATCAGCATTATATGTTGTGATTACCAAGCCCGGACAGGTACAAAACTGACCTGTTCCCAGGCAAACCGATCCACTTAAACCGGGAGCAATGGCGGCAGCATTTTTGGCAAGCGTCTGTGGTCCATAAAAGACGGGATTTATACTACCCATTTCAGCATATACCGGTATAGGTTGCGCTCTTTGAGCGCCTAAATCAACAAGCGCCCGGCCTCCCCCAACAGAACCAGTAAAACCAACGGCCTGCGTAATGGGATCTAAAACGAGGTTTGTTCCTAGTTCACGGTTTGCTCCTTGCAGCATAGAAAATATTCCTTTAGGCAAAACACATTTTTCTGCCGCAACTGCTATAGCCCTGGCAAATAACTCAGAAACCCCGGGGTGTGCTGTATGTCCTTTTACAATTACAGGGTTACCTGCTGCTAATGCTGAGGCTGTATCCCCGCCTAAAACACCAAAAGCAAAGGGAAAGTTAGAAGCTCCAAAAACGACAACAGGTCCTATAGGTCGCATTACACGGCGAATATCGGGTTTGGGAATGGGTTCCCTGTCCGGGATAGCGCTGTCAATGCTGGGCTGAGCCCATTGCCCGGCAGCAGCAATTTGAGCAAAAGCCCGAAGTTGGCCTGTTGTGCGTCCCCGTTCGCCTGTAAGTCGCGGAATGCCCAGTCCTGTTTCCTGATCTCCAACTTGCAGGAGCTGATCGCCAAGTGCTTCGATTTCATCCGCAATAGCTGCTAAAAATTTTCCAATAGCCGCTCCATCGTACTGCCTGTAAACCTGGTAAGCCGTTTCCGCTTCATCCAAAGCTTTTCTGATTTCCTGCGATCCGCACGATTTAAAAGATGTCATCTCCTGCAATGTACGCGGATTAAAAGATTTAAATTCTTTGCCGCTGGGTGTTACCCAGTTTCCTGCAATATACGATTGACCTGTTAACTCATTCATTTATTTCTTCCTTTTTAAATATTGCGTGTTGTTTACACTTTACCATCCAGTTTTATAACTTCTTTTACATTTTTATCCGCTGTACGATAGGCCCATTCTTTAACAGGTGTGCGCCAGTCACCATAATGGCAGGTTAAATAACCCTCATAATCTTTAGGCACCGAATATTCCCGTCCATCAAATGTATATCTGCCCAGCTCATCATAAAAATGCTTGGGGACACCTTTCAGTACAGGATTCCTCACATCCACTGTCCATTGATATTCAGCTCCCTGCTGCCTCTTTAAAAAAATGTCCAGCTGTATGGGACCCTTAAAAAACAACCATTTGTAGCCGGTGATTTTTATTATGCGCACCTGGCCTTTTTCAAAAGGTCCGGCATCCTGTTTATAGCGCTTTACGCGAACGCGTAATCTTTTAAAAAAGAGCTTCCATAATTTTGAGAGCAGTATTTGTTCATGTTTATCGGTTATGGTTAAATCAACATCATTATCCCAGGGCAGCAGCCTGTTTTCCCGAACAACACCGAGCAATGTTCCTGCTTCAAGTAAATAAGGGATATTATTTTTTTCTAGAAATTGGGCTGTTTTACGTAATATTTTCAAAGCACTACGTGCATTCTTCCCTTCAAGTTTTGTATTCCCGGCCATGTATCACTTATCCTTCAGCAGCTTATCAATTTGAAGTTTTACACGTTCTGCGGATTTACCATCTAATCCGGTGAAGAAGTAATTTTTATATTCCTGCAGCTTTTCCTGCATTGCAGCAGTAGGTTTTAAAGCTAGTTTAACCGCTTTTTCAATATTTTTGGGTTTATCTACATGGACAAAAGCACCTTTTAACCATTCCTGCGGTTCCACAGAGAGAACAGGCATCCCATCACTATGTTTGATATCTTTTTGCGGCAGAACGTAGATAACACCATGCTTACCCAGTGCCAGAAATTCATTTACTACACTTGAAGTGTCGCTGATCAGCGTATCAGCCAGGAAAAGATAAGGATAAATATCGAAATCATCCTTTGGAATAAGTATCACATTTTTATTCTTAGCGGCTAAGATTTCATAGAATTTGTGCTGAGCATGCGATGCGTATTTGCCACCCCAGCTGTAAGGATGCAGTTTTATGAGCAGATTATAATTCTCAGCTAAAGAGGAAATTTTTTCCTGTACATATATGATGCAGCTGGGTTTATAGGAGGGTGCGAAAAGTACCGTTTTTTTAGCCGGGTCTATAGCGAGCTTTTTGATGAGCTGCTCATTATTATAATGGCCCGGCCAAAACAAAGGATCCAGTTTTGGAATACCCTCAATATAAAAATCGGCACATGTGTCCATCTTAACGCTTTTGATATAATCCATCCAGTATTGCCCTTCCAGAAAGACATGATAGTGGTAATTTTTCTGACGGGCAATGTTACGAATGCGCAGTGTTTTGATGCCCATACCATGGTCTAAATGCACCCGGGTAAGGTCACCATAGCGTTCGGGCTTTTTGAGGGCGTCACCGCAGATAACCAGGTCAAAGCCGCTTACATCATCTGTGAAGCGCAGACCTTCTTTGCTTAATCTTTTTTCAATTCCTTTTTTCTGCTGCACAAGGAAAAGTCCTAAAATACGTTTGTGATCTTTACCAACATTAAAGTAAATGACGTAAGCGGGATCATTTTTTAACTGTTTATATACAGGAAAAAGGGCGTTGTAATAATATTCTTTCTTTAAATCAAACAGTACTTTTATCATTTTTTATATATTATTAGGTTCGAAGAGGTCTAATTTAAAAATTTAAAGCTTATTTTACAGATTATTTTAAAGCTATTGAAAACTATTGTCCCTTTTGTCGACCTGATTCTGTGCCCGGACAGAGTAAGTAACGAAAGGATTGTATGATGAGATTCTTCACTAACGTTCAGAATGACAAAACGGATTGTCATCCTGAGTGAAATGAAGGATCTTTCTATTGCTGAGATTCTTCACTTGCGTTAGAAATGATAAGGCGGACTGACGAAATTGTTCAGAAAAGCACTTAAGAATTATTGATAATGGCCGGTTTGCTTAATATGTTTAATACAAATTGTTGAAAAAAGGTGAATTATGAAGAGGCAGCTTATTTTATTTTTATTGTTTGGCAGTATGCTTTACTCGCAAAGCTGGTTTGATCAGGCTTATGGATTGTGGGGCGCGGGTGTGGTAAGCCGTGATCGCAATTACGTTGGGACTGATCCTGTTATTGGACCCGGGTTGTTTATTTTTGGCGGTTTTGGCCCCATTTTTATTGAAGCCAACCGCGCCGGATACACATTTTATAAAGATGGGACCAACTTTGCCAGCGCCGTAATACATTTGCGAACACACCAGTTTAGAAAAGATGATAAACCATTGTCCGATCGTAAATCCGCTGTGGAACTTGGAGTGCAGGCCGGCAGACGTTTAGCCATGGGTTTTGTAGCGCGCCTGGCCTTCCTGCATGATGTGATAGGATCGCACCAGAGTTATGAACTGGATCTACAGCTTTACAGACGCAATATTATTGGCAGCACCCGCATTCTCACAGCTGTCGGAATACAGTACCAGGCCACAAACCTGGTTGATTATTATTACGGAACACAAACCTATAATCCCGATGCCGCATTTGGTGCAGAGATTGAAATCATCGTGACACAACCTATTGGAAACTGGGGTGTATTTGGCGGAACACGGATCTATTTTTATGATGAACAGGTCAGCGATAGTCCGATCGCCAATGGTAATAGCATAAATCAATTTTTTGGCGGTATTGGTTACTCTTTTTAGGATGATCAATCATTCATAATCAAAAGAAAATAACAATCAGACATAAGAGTAATAAAAAAATAGCTGGGAATGATTTTTTAAGCTGATCTTTAACTTTAATATGCATAGTTATCGCGCCAAGCATAAGCAGGGACATTGCTGCTGCAGAAGGCTCTGTTAAAAAAGGAAACCAGACACCCGCAATTAACAGCAGTGCCAGGGTTATCTTTAAAAAACCAACAACAGTTACCAGCCAGGAGGGCAACCCATATACTTTAAATTCATCTTTCATATTTTTAGAATCACCACCACGCCACTGCGTTGGCTTCCTGAAACGTAAAATCCAGACATTTAAGATTGCCAGAGCAATAATAATTTGAAAGATTATTGAATACTCCATAGAAGTTCCTATCGATATATTGTAAAGCTGTGATGTCTTTTAATAAAATTTAATCCAATCGACACTTATTTTGAAATCACCAAACTGCTTATCAGCTATAAGAATAGCTATTTGTTCAATATCCTTTGAATTGAGGGGCTTTTTATTGTATAAAGTCCTGCCCCTGTATGTCGGCATAAATTTATCCAGTGGTAATTTATATTCAGCCCATTGATCAGCCTTTGTTTTAAATTTAGACTGATAGGACATCCCATCAAAATATAAATCGGTTCTGAATCTTAAACTGAAAATTTTTCCATCCCCTTTGACCATGATTTTGACGCCATTGAAAGTATCTTCCCATTCATTTTTAAGCGAGGTCCGGACTGATGCAAATCCACCATTGTTATCGGGAAACACACTACCGGAGAATGTTGCAGTGCTATCTTCATTTAGTTCGAACTTACTTTTTGAAATCCCGCCCATTACGTCATCGTTAACAATCATCCAATCTCCTGATGATTGCGCAGTGTTAAAATCGAAAATAATATTATCCTCGTTTACAGGGAGGGTGCTCAGCAGTAAAATAATAAACAGAAGCATTCTATTTGCTCAATTCTTTTTCAATCAGCGCAGTAATTTTTTCACTCTGTGGTTTGGTTACTGATCTAAAACGATCAACCACGTTTCCCTCTTTATCAATTATAAATTTTTCAAAGTTCCACCAAACAGAAGATTCTCCGGTCACCGGGTTATTGGTCAATGTGCTGAATAAGGGTGCCTGCTCATCGCCCTTTACGTGTATCTTGTCGAACATCGGAAATGTTACATTATAATTTAACGAGCAGAACTGGGCAATTTCCTCATTTGTGCCCGGTTCCTGACCAGCAAAATCATTGCAGGGAAAACCCAGAACCGCGAAGCCGCGATCTTTATACTTTTCATAAATCTTCTGCAAACCATCATATTGCGATGTAAATCCGCATTCACTTGCTACATTAACTATTAATAATACCTTACCTTTATAATCAGCTAATTTTACATCCTTGAGGTTTATATCTTTAACAGAAAGATCCATAATATTTGCAGAATTTTCGGGTGTATTAAAATTTAGCATCGACGCCATTAAGGCCATCAAGAAAGTTTTCATCTCATTTCTCCTTGTGTATTTGTATTCAAAACGTTGTAAATATAAAACATTGTCCATCTTTTGTCAACTAAACAATAGACAATTATTAGACAATGAGAATATTTAATTGATCTTAAACATGTGAATCAATTTTATCAACAGAATCAGTTTCTTTTGTATATTCCGGATAAAGCAATGACGCGCATTCAGGACAAATGCCGTGACTAAATGTAGTTGAAGTATTTTTACTAATATATGTTTCGATTTGCTGCCATGACTCTTTATGATGCGGATCAGTGGCAGGAATTCTAATTTTTTTACAACTTGCGCATATTGACAGAAATTTCTCCAAAGTTTTTACCTTTAGCATTACCCTGTTCAGATATCGTAAATATGTTTCCAGAAGTGTAAAAAGTAATATGGTGACTAATGCGGTTAGTCCCCCTACTATCAAATGTTCTTCATCAAAATAAGGAATTTCAGGATGCTGCAGCATATCAACTATGGCGTTGAGATTAGCCATTAAAGCTATTGTAGCCGCATAAATGGGAAGCCTTATGATAAATTTTGTTTTTCCTAATATAGGATCTTTGTATTTCTTCATCAGATTAGCATCTTATAAAACTGTATTTGATTTAATGCGTTATTGCCCTATGTATCATGATTTTTGGATTGTGGCATTAGCCTGGAGACAGAAAGAAAAATCACAACCCAGATAATTGAGCGGAATATCATAGCCTTTACACTCTGTTCTGCAACAATATCATTAAACATGGTTATCAATGATAGAAGAACAGCTATATGCGCGATCGTGATAAATACCGCAAGGCTAACTGCCCTTTTATGTTTTATCCAAATCAGATATCCGGCCACAGCGGATAAAAGACCCATTAAAACATTATAGGAAATCAAAAGTGGAAAAGTTGCATAACCCGGCTCAAAAAACCCCGTCAGAACCCTTGTCCCCATCACCACCGCCATTAATCCAACTATTACAGCCAGTACTGCCAGAATTCTTAGAATTATTTTCTGCATATAACATATCCTTCATTGGTTTTTAAAAGCTGTTCATCTCTACTGTTTTCTACCACCGTTTTTACGACGCTGCTCGTTTCGGTTTTTGCCTTTGTTTTCCATGGAAGACTCGCTATCATGGAGCTGTCTTTCACCTTTTCGTTCTTGAAGCTTATTAGTTTGAAGGTTATCGTCAATACCATCGCCGTCCAGGTCAGTAAATCTTTTTTTTCTTTTTTCTTTGGTCAATTTTTGCCAATCCGGATCGAGGCCATTTGGAATACCATCTTTATCATGATCAGGTGCATTATCGTTATACCCGTCACCATCTTCGTCAATAAAAGACTGACCATGCTTTGCCTGTTGAACATTTGTTTTGGTTGTGTCCTGCGCAAATACACTTCCTGTATAACAAATGAAAAAAAACAAACCTGAAAAAAATATTACAAATTTCATTTTCACTTTAAACCTTTTTGCTTTTTATGATATACGTTTTGTATTTACAATTTTCAACTTTTGCATCCTCGACCTTAAATGCCTTTCGGAAATCCCTAACATTGCTGCTGCTCTGCTCTGATTACCTTGTTTTATGTCAAGGGCTTTTTCTATCATCACTTTCTCAAATGCAGCCACTTTTTCAGAATAAGAATCAGAAAAATTTATTGGATCAAGTATTTCATTTTCGGTCGATGCTGATAAACCTGCTGGCAGATCAGCAGTTGTAATTATTTCTTCACGCGCCATAACAACGGCTCTTTCAATTATATTTTCTAATTCCCTAACATTCCCCGGAAAGTGATAACGCATCAGGTAATCCTGAGCTTCTTTGCTTAAGCCTTTGACAATCTTATTATTTTGTGCAGTATAGGTATTGAGAAAATGCTGAACCAGAACAGGGATATCTGTTTTACGCTCGCGCAGAGCTGGCAGTAAAATAGTCACCACGTTTATGCGGTAATACAAATCTTCACGAAAGATATTCTGCTGAATCATTTTCTCAAGGTCACGGTTAGTAGCTGTAATAACGCGCACATCCGTTTTAATTGTCTGTTCGCCACCAACCCTTTGAAATTCTCCGAATTGCAGCGCACGTAGCAGCTTCACCTGAGTTTGCAGCGGAATATCACCAATTTCATCAATAAAAAGTGTCCCTTGATTGGCTTGTTCAAAACGGCCAATTCGCTGGCTTGTTGCTCCGGTAAATGATCCTTTTTCATGGCCAAACAATTCGCTCTCTAAAAGATTCTCCGATAGAGCTGCGCAATTTACTGTTATAAGAGGTTTGGCTTTGCGATCACTGCTGTAATGAATTGCTTTAGCAATAAGTTCTTTGCCTGTACCACTTTCACCACGGATTAATACCGTGGATTTACTTTTTGCGACGCGGCCGGAGATATTTAAGACCTCTTCCATTTCACCACTTTGAGAAATGATAGAGTCGAATTTATACTTTTCTTTTAGTTGTTCTTTGAGAAGTTTGTTTTCGGATAGGAGGTGGTTATGTTCTTTTACTTTCTTTACAAGCACTTCCAGTTCATCCAGGTTGACCGGCTTAGAAAGATAATCAAATGCGCCTTCTTTCATTACTTTTACAGCATCAGCGGTATCACTGAAAGCAGTCATAACAACTACCGGAATCTCCGGGTTAAAATCCATAACTGCTTTTACTAATTCCAGACCATTCATACCGCCCGGCATTCTAAAATCTGTAAATACCATATCAACACCGCCATCTTTAATAACAGCCATTCCTTGCGCGCCGGAATTGGTGGATAGAACATTGTATTTGCGCCGTTTTAAAAAGGACTTTATTGATATGATTTGCGCAGGTTCATCATCTATTAATAAAATGCTAAAATCTGACATCTTTTCCCCTATCTAGGAATTTCAGATAAGATTAGAAATTCCATTGCAGCCCGCCGCCATATACAGCGTTTTTATAATCGTACCAGTAACTGTTAGACTCACTTTTAATATAGGAGTAATCGAGATTTAAATGAAGCGCTTTTAACCAGTTCATATTCAGATTATATGTTTTGGAAATAGTTATATTATAATTTATGCGATCATCTGTGCGTGTTCCACCCAACCCCAACGTATCTGCAGAAGAGACATAGGCTTGTTCGCTAATATAATTTTTAGATATGGATGCGCCTCCAACTTTCAGTATCGTTGTCCAGGGTAGGATCCAGGTCAATTGCGTTGAATAACTCTCACTCTCATAGCTAAAAGGATCATCAAATAGTTCTTCATCCTGGTAGTAACCGTCCGAATTTATAAAGCTGGTTTCATCCGTTAAGCTGAACTGGCGGCGGTACTGCACAAATATGCCAACATTATCGTGCAGCGATTGTGTAATCCTTGCCAATAAAATCGCCTGGCTTAAACTTGGAATTTCAGAAACGGTTGTTCTGGTTGAAGCGTTGGACATGCGGCCCGATCCTCTTCCACCGCCAGCTGTGTTTGAAAAAACATTCAGCCCGCCAAATGACTTATAGCCAAGATCTGTTTCTAAAATGATAGTTGTGCGGCTGTCGAATGATTTGTTAGCCTGCAAGAAAATGAAATGTCGATAATTAGTCAGATCTGGCAAATTGCTGTAGTTACGGTATCGAAAATTATAGCCGCTCTTAATAAAAGCCCAATCCAGATCTAAGTTGAAATTTGTATATCCAAAAAGTTGATTATAATCATAATAGCTATATTCATCTCCGTTCGAGCGCAATGTCCAATCGGCGCCCAGGTAGAAATTGTGTTTATCATCCTGGCCGAAAGGATTAAAGTAATTAAACCCAAAACCATGAGAAGAAAAGTTTCTTAATGTATTCTCCTGGTAAAGAAACCAACTGCCATTATAATAATAATTGATGTTAGAATTATCAGAACGGTAACTTAAGTTAGCACTAACATCTGTTAATAGATCGCTAACCGGATCCGGCGAGCGAAAGAGATTGTCATCATAATAGGATGAGATTTCCAGGCTTTTAGTAAATTGAGCCTGTAATATGCCGGAAAGCAATAATGTGCTTAATAATAGTTTAATTGCAAAAGTTCTGATTGACCATGGATTGGAATTCCTGCTGCTTTTCATTTTTTTCTCTTGCCTTTTTAGTTAGTGTCAAAAGTTTAGATTGCCATCGCAAGACTGCGTGATGAAGCGATCTCCTTTTTTATTTCAATATTCATGCCAAAATGAAGAGTGTTGTTTTATATACGTTTATTGCCGCTTCTTGAAAAAGATAAGCAATAAAAACGACTTAATCGTCTACCTTTCGACCAGAAAGTCGTACTTTAACCATATTAAATGATTTACCTTATTTTTATAACTTTTATCTTTTGAACCTATCGAAATTTCTAATCAAAATACGGTTTTGGCTTTTTTGGCATAAAAAAAGTCCCGATTGTTCATCGGGACTCGTTCTGGAAAGAGATTGATTTTTATAAGTTACTTATTTCCCTTGCCTTGTTTGCCTTTAGGTCCTGTTCCATCGCAGTCGCCATTTCCTGATCCATTACCCTGTCCATTCATACCTTTACCATGACCATTTTTGTTCATGCGGCCACTTCCATCTTGCGGGCGCACAAAGTCGCTATCTTGACCATTAGGGATACCATCACCATCAGCGTCCATGGCATTGTCGTTAAGACCGTCACCATCAGCATCTACAAAGCCCTTGTTGTTGCCCTTGCGCAATTTAGATCCACTATAATCTTCATCCTGTCCGTTAGGGATACCGTCACCATCATGATCGGGAGCATTATCGTTAAAGCCATCGCCATTCTCGTCAATAAAACCGATCTTATGTTGCTTTTGACTCTTTACCTGCATAGTTGTTTTAGCCTTATTTTTATAGCGGTTTTGCTTTTTATTTTGAACCTGTAAAGAATCCTGAGCTAAAAGATTACCACCTGCTAAAAACAGAGCTAAACTAAGTGTTAAAAATAAGTTCTTCATTTTGTTCTCCTTTTGTTATTAATGATTTTGAACTTACCTCTCTTATTTCAATTGCTGTGCCAAACATCAATCCTACTAGCTAAGCTGTTAATTTATATAAGGTTAGATAAATCCTGAGGAGAGTATATGTCATTGGAATTACGACTGGTAAGTCGATTAGGGTTACGGATCAGGCGAAAAACACTTTACCTTTTCAGCTACTCCTAAATTTGGACAGGCAACTTTAATGTAAAAACTGTTCCTTTTCGCGGTTTGCTATTCACGGAAATAATACCGCCATGTTCATAGATTATTCTCTGTACAATACTCAAACCAATGCCTGTGCCTTTGGCCTTGGTTGTAAAGTACAA
Source organism: Calditrichota bacterium (assembly GCA_963723365.1). Lineage (GTDB taxonomy): Bacteria > Calditrichota > Calditrichia > Calditrichales > J004 > CAVRRG01. The sequence goes on from CAVRRG010000039.1 coordinate 14,556, forward strand.
GTTGAAAATATTGGTCCGTATATTTTCATCCATCCCGGGGCCGTCATCTTCGATTTCAATTTCCAGATATTGTTCTGAAATTTGCTTGATAACAATCGATATTGTGCCTTGTTTAGCAATGGCTTCAATTGCATTTTGAATGATATTAATAAATACTTGTTTTATTTGTTTTTTATCCCAGGTAACAAAACCTTTCCACTGCAAGCGGATATCAAGATTAATCTGCTGTGCATCCAAAATAACCTTGTATTGTTTTTCCAACTCATGGAACAAGTCGGCAATCTGAAAGCGAGAAGTTTGAATCGGTTCGGGTCTGGAAAAGCGCAAAAAGTCCTGTATAGTTTCATTTATCCTTTTCACTTCATTATACACCAAACCGGCCAGTTCATGATATTCTTCTTTTTCCGCGACGGGTTCAAAATCCTTATCCAATTGCTGAACAATAGTTCCAATAGTATTTAAGGGATTGCGCACTTCATGAGCTACACCAGAGGCAAGTTCACCCATGGCAGTAAGGCGATTCTGTCTTTGCAGCTGATCTTCCAGCTGTTTTTGCTCCGTAAGATCCCTGATGACAAGTATTGTATTTTCATTTTTATCCCGGTCAAAAAAATTATTTTTTGATATAAGTAAAACCTTTTCAAGATTCCCAATTTTGCAGTTTAGCTGCTTAAGGATTGTTTTTTCTTTGAGAAGTTTTTGACATTCCTGTTTCGAGAACAACTCCTTTAAATCCAGTCCAATGATATTTTTTTTGCTTTTCAAAAAAAGTTTTTCAGCAGCCGTATTAAATATTTTAATCCCATTAAGATTGTCAAGCACTATAATGGCGTCGCTTACGTTATCAATAATGCCGCTGGAATAGGTTTCTACGACCTCATATTGATTTTGCAGAATATTCAGTCGCTGGCGGGTAAAGAGATATACAAACAAAATAAATCCAATGATTATTAGTATCAGTGTAATAACAATTAACCGGCGATAGATGCGCGCATTTATATCTTCTATCGGTTGAAGCGATAAACCCAGGCGAAACAAGCCAAGAGTTTCGCCGTTTTGGGAAAAGGCCTGCACAGTTTCAAAAACTTCTTTATCTTCGAATTGCGCAACGCGTGTAAAAAAGGAAGTATCATTTAGAGCCTCCTCCAGAAAGGAGGAGCCCTTTATTCCGTCCAGTTGTTTTACATTTCCCGATGCAGCTAAAATATTTACAGAATCCTGTAAAGCGATATAGGCAATTTGCGGATTTTTTTGAACTACATTTCTGATCAGTCCGCCAAATGCTATATCTTTTTTAAATTTCAGCATTTCGTCGGCATTAATATTTAATACGATGGCTGATCGGTCTCTGGCAGCAAGAGCAACGACAAATCGATAACCACTTTTATAGCGCGCTTCTTTATAACCAATAATTAATGTGTCTTGCTGACTATTAAAAATCGGCTGCAATGTTTGAACAGGGTTATTTTTTTCAGGCATTTCAAAATGCACTTGCTGATGACTTGAAAAGATTTTACGGCCAGTTTTGCTGAAAATATTTATACGATAGATATTATTCTGTTGGCTGATATCGGATAATATCTGGTTTGTGATCCTTTGATTCTCGTACATTCTTTTTACCAAGCCGGCATTATTTAACAACCTTTGCCGGGAGATTTCATCCAAATAGGTTGTGGCACGCAGCGAATTATGTGATGCAATAATCAAGGATTCCAGCAGCGAGTGCGCTTGTTTAGACATCAATTGGTACAGTTCTTTTTTACTTTGCTGCAATTCTATAACAGCACTGGAAATCATTAATACGGCAATAAACAAAAATATTAAAATTATATAGCGATATTGCCTGCCCGCTTTTGATTTTTTATTAGTCATGCTTATGTCTTTTATTAAAGCAGAGAAGTAAAATTAACTTATTTAAAATATAACAACTAAAAAGAAGAAATGTAAGTTAGGCAATTGCCTTTTATTCTTAAGAGAAAGATCTACTGGTTTTTCTTCTGCTATTCGCCGAAGTATTTAGTAAATTTCATATTAAATTGACTTTAAACGACCCAATTGATCCTCTTTTGGAATCATCATGAAAAGCATAAAAGATAAAAGGCCATTTGATCCGCATAAAAACTACCTGCAGAGTCAAGCACGCATCGGTTATAAAGCGCGTAAAAAGAGCAAGCCTAAAGATTATAAAAATATTGGTTTTATGTCCGGCCTGGAAGTACATCAGCAGCTAAAAACAGATAAAAAACTTTTCTGCAACTGCCCGGCAGGCCTTTATCAAAATGACGGGCAATATAATGCGGAGCTCATACGTCATATGCGTCCCACCTTAAGCGAGCTGGGTGAGTATGACGGTACGGCCCTGATGGAGTTTAAAACAAAGAAGACCATTTATTATCGTATAGCACATGCCACAACGTGCACGTACGAAATTGACGATACCCCGCCCTTTATGCTAAACCGCCAGGCTTTAAAAATAGCCCTGGAAATCACCCGCTTGCTAAAAAGTTTCGTGGTAGGCGAGCTGCATATAACACGCAAACAGTACCTGGACGGCAGCATACCAACCGGTTTTCAAAGAACGGGGATACTCGGTATAGAGGGTTATTTGCCCATACGCAATAAAAAAATAAGAATTATTCAAATCAGCATAGAAGAAGATTCCTGCCGCGAAATTTCTGATATTGGACATACGCGCATTTATAAAACAGATCGATTGGGTATGCCGCTGATTGAGGTTGTAACATATCCCGAAATGAAAGTTCCTGATCAAGTAGCTGAAACAGCACAGTTCATTCGTTTTTTAACACACAGTACCGGTCATGTGCGCACCGGTATTGGCGCGGCACGCCAGGATGTAAATGTGAGCGTGCGCGGCGGAACACGGGTGGAGATAAAAGGTGTGGCAAAAATAAGCCGCATCGCCGAGTTGACTCATAATGAAGCCTTCCGGCAAGTTAGTTTTCTGGAGATTCGCAAAGATCTTCTGCGGCGTATTGCACATCCTAAAAAGTGGAAGATGGCACATAAAATTTTAAATGGCACTGCACTTAACAAGTTTGGCAATCAGGCTAAGGGACTTGTAAGAGAAGGAAATAAAGTTGTTGCGGTAAATCTGCCTTCGTTCGGCAGTATCCTTTCTTTTTTTAACCAGCCGGGACGCGTGTTTGCCGATGAGATTAGTGACCGTCTGAAAGTAATAGCGTGTTTGGAAAAGCCCAATATGCTGCATTCGGAACAAGGAGATGAGGATGTCCAGAAAGGTTTTGAATGGGTCTGTACTGAATTTCAGGCTAAAGAAGAAGATGCGCAGATTGTTTTCTGGGCCGCAG
>CAVRRG010000040.1:0-3970 GCA_963723365.1 Calditrichota bacterium
CTGCGCTGGCCGGATTTGTGCCGTGAGCCGAAGAAGGAATAAGAACAATGTTTCTGTTGCTATTTCCATTATCAAGGTGGAAGGCACGAATCACCATCAGACCACTATATTCGCCCTGAGCTCCTGAGTTCGGCTGCATTGATATCGCTTTAAATCCTGTAATCTCGCACAGCATATCGCACATTTCATCAATCATTTCCTTATAACCTATTGCTTGCTCTTGCGGGACAAATGGATGCAGATTGGAAAATTCCGGCCAGATAATCGGCATCATGGCGGAAGCCGCGTTTAGCTTCATAGTGCATGAACCTAAAGGTATCATTGAAGTTGTAAGAGATAAATCTTTATTTTCCAGCTTTTTGATATAACGCATCATTTCCGTTTCCGAATGATAACTGTTAAACACAGGGTGCTGCATATACTTTGAGCTTCGAAGTACAGATTTTGGAAAATCAATCTCTGTTTCCTGGAAAGCTGATCTTTCCAAAAGAGTGATCTTTTTACCAATAGCTGAAGAAAAAATTTCTATAAGTTTGTTGACATGAAAAAAGCGTGTTGTTTCGTCAAAAGATATTCCCACCCTGTTATCTGCATAAAAGCGGACATTAATTTGGGCTTCGTTTAGCAGCTGCTGTGCTTTGTGTTTATCGAATGCATCAGAAGATATGACAATGGTATCAAAATAAGAACCATGTTGTATTGTATATCCCGCTTTCTGCAATGATTTAGCTAATATCTTTGAATAGCCATGAACCCTGGCAGCTATAGTCCGCAATCCGCGTGGTCCATGCCAAACACCATACATGCCGGACATTATTGCCAATAAAGCCTGTGCTGTGCATATATTAGAAGTAGCCTTTTCTCCACGGATGTGCTGTTCACGTGTCTGCAAAGACATTCTTAAAGCAGGATTATCATGGCGATCGATTGAAACACCGATTATTCGTCCTGGAATCTGACGTTTATTTTCATCTTTGGTAGCAAAGTATGCGGCATTCGGACCGCCATAACCCATAGGAACACCAAAGCGTTGTGTTGTCCCAACGACAGCATCCGCGCCCATTTCGCCAGGTGATTTTAGAAGAGTTAAACTTAATAAATCTGCGATAACGGTTACTTTTACATCAGACTCATGGGCAGATGCAATGCAAGCTGAATAATCTTCCACTTTGCCTTCATCATCCGGAAATTGAACTATAGCCCCATAAACGTCATCACTGAACTTAAAATCTTTATAAGGACTTATTCTTAACTCAATTCCCAGCGGCGCCGAACGGGTCTTTAAGACTTCTATCGTCTGCGGAAAAACTTTATCAGACACTAAAAATACGTGAGCATCATCCTTTAATTTTTGTCCTTTACGCAAGCGATAAAGCATTGTCATTGCTTCTGCGGCAGAAGTGGCTTCATCCAGTAAGGAAGCATTGGCTACTTCCATACCTGTTAAATCCATGACCATTGTTTGAAAATTTAACAGGGCTTCCAATCTGCCCTGCGCTATTTCTGCCTGATAAGGTGTATACTGTGTGTACCAGCCGGGATTTTCAAGAATATTTCTCAAGATTACACTGGGGATGGAGGTGTCATAAAATCCTAATCCAATAAATGATTTAAATACTTTGTTCTTTTGGGCAAGTTTTTGTATTCCGTCGAAAAAGGCGAATTCCGATTTACCTTTGCTAATATTTAAATCTTTTTTTAAACGAATATTTTGCGGAACCGTTTTATCAACCAGGTCTTTAAGCGATGCAGCGCCAATCGTTTTTAACATCTCTTTTCGGGCTTGTTCATCAGGACCAACATGGCGGTTCAAATATTCGTTGGCAATTTCTATATTAATTTTCATTAGCATCCTTATTCAATATTGGATTAGATTCATTTTCAAGAATTGTAATTTAAGCTTTTCTTAACAGGAATTAAACAACCTATTTAAGAAATTTATTCATTTTCATAAAAATTTTTCGATAAAGGTTAAAGAGAAACAAATACAAATCACATAACCAGGAAAAACATGGAAAAATATAACGAGGAAAAAATTCAGCAGGAATTATCCAAACTCAAGGGCTGGGCCCATTCAAAAGGCTTTATTGTCAGAGAAATAACTTTTAATGATTTTAAAGAAGCTTTTGGATTTATGGTAAGAGTAGCCTTTGAAGCTGAGGATATGGATCACCATCCGGATTGGACAAATGTTTACAACAGTGTACATATTAAATTACAAACACATAGCGCGGGTGGCATTACTGCAAAAGATTTTGAATTAGCCAACAGAATCGGGATGATTTTAGACAGTTAATTATCATAGGGACAGTTACGACAGCCACTGTCACAGCAAAAACCTCTTTTAAGAAGAAACCATCTGCTGAATATCCACTTTCCTTTTTCAATAGAGTAATCTAAATTTTCGATCAGGTTACCAGGATCATAGTAATCAGAGGCCAGTTTAATGCTTTTTTCAAGTGGGTTATTATCAATAAAAGAATTTATTTTTTCATTTTGCAACTCGATCAAACACTCTTTGCACAAACAATCAGTTGCGCTATCTACAGGCATTATTTGCGGGAAATCGGAACACCAGCACAATCCGGGATTGCCGCATCGAAATTCTTTTTGGCATCTGGAACAGTTTTTTGTATTCATGTAATTTATCTATCTGAATGTACCCTGCAAAACCCCTTTCTCTATTATTAAATCATCGACATGTCCTGAAATTGTTTTATTTTTATTTATAAAATGCATATGCAAATTGCTGTTTCTGTGTGTTAATATTCCTTTATGACTTCTTGAATAAAAACCAAAAATCAAAACATTTTCGTCTTTAATCTCGCCATGAATTCCGGCATTCTTATGTTTTTGATGTGTATGAACACTGTCTCCTTCCTGCCAATCAATAACATGCCATTTAAGGGACTCTACCCTGCAAGTCAGTAAAAAGGAAATGGGTTCTTTTAAATCCGTTGCTTTTTTAGTTATTCTTTCTTCAAGATCTAACATACTTAATGGATCTGAAATTGTGTCATTTGTCCAAGTTTCAATATTATTAAAGGCAAATAAAGAAGCTTTATGGTTAAACGTTGTATCGATTACAATTTCATTGCCAAGCACCTGAGAGATATAGGGTTTTGAATTAATTACAATTATCTCGCCTTTTAAGTCTGCAACAGCTCCCAGACCGTAAATATTTTCTTTACCATTTAATACTTTTAAGTCAAATTTTGCTTGTAAATCTCCTTGCATAATGGATCGTAACGAACCGTGTATCTCTGCATCCTGGGCAATTAAGGAAAGTGAGAACGATAAAAGATAGATAAGATTATTCATTTAAGTCTCTCTGTTTCCACATATAATAAATTACAGGAATCACTATCAGCGTAAGAATTGTTGAACTTATCAGACCGCCAACCATTGGTGCCGCAATGCGTTTCATTACTTGCGAACCTGTTCCCATGCCCCACATAATAGGTAACAATCCAGCAATAGTTGTACTAACTGTCATCAATTTCGGTCGCACCCGTTCAACCGCTCCATGAATAACTGCAACCTGCAAATCTTTAATTGAATTCATCATCCCTTTTTTCTTAGCGTCCTTATATGCATTATCAATATAAAGCAGCATAATAACACCTGTTTCAGCAGCGATCCCGGCCAGGGCAATAAAACCCACAGCGACAGCGACACTCAAATTATAGTCAGCAAAAACCATCAGCCAAACCCCACCAACCAAAGCGAATGGAAGTGATAACATAATTATTAAACTTTCTGTCATATTTTTAAAATTAAAATAAAGCAGTAACAGAATGATCAGCAGAGTAATTGGAATTACCAGGCTTAAGCGTTCATTGGCGCGTTGCATATACTCGTATTGCCCACTCCAGATAATACTGTACCCTACTGGAAAATTGACTTGTTCGTTTACTACGCTTCGCGCCTCCTGCACATAACTGCCTACATCAATATTGCGCAGATCTAC
>CAVRRG010000041.1:0-34978 GCA_963723365.1 Calditrichota bacterium
TTTTTTCTGGCGGATTTTTCTTATTGTTTCGGCGAAAATTGATGCGCCTCCGTCGCTCAGATCATCCCGTGTTACAGACGTAATAACCGCATGGCGCAATCCAAGCGCTTTGACCGACTCTGCTACTCGCGCCGGTTCCTCCAGATCATAAACAAGTGGACGACCCACTTCAATATTACAAAATGTGCAGCTTCGGGTGCAAACATTCCCAAGGATCATAAAAGTGGCTGTTCCCCTGTTCCAGCACTCACCCAGGTTGGGACAACGGGCGCTTTCACAGACGGTATTTAACCGCTGTTCCTTTACAAGAGTTCGTAACTCAGAGAAATTATTATTATCTCCCAGTTTTATACGAAGCCATTCAGGGCGCCGCATAGAGGAGTTTTGAATGATGTTTAAAGGATTTTTCTTTTTTGCCAAATCAGGTATCCAATTTTATGAGATTAAAAAAACAGACATAAATTTAAGATTTCAGAAAACTACTTCAAAATTAAAAGCGGATAAGATTTGCGCCCCAGGTAAAACCGCTACCAAAAGAAGCAAGACAGACCAGGCTGCCTTCTTTTATTAAGCCTTTTTCCCATGCTTCGCACAAGGCAATCGGGATGGAAGCTGCAGTTGTATTTCCATAGTTTTGAATATTACTAAAAACTTTTTCATCTGGCAGATTCAATCTGTTTTGAATAGCTTCCGTTATGCGCTTATTGGCCTGATGTGGAATAATTAAATCGATGTCTTGCAGTTCATAGCCGGTCGCTTCCAATGTTTCATTTATGGCTGCCGGAAATTTTGTAACGGCATGTTTAAAAACAAATCTGCCGTTCATATAGGGATAAGCTGATCCCGATTCCATCATTTCTTTATTAATGCGAACGGGTTTGATACTTCCCGGTTCTTCCAAAAATAATTCTTTTACATAACGGCCATCGGCATGCATATTACTGCTTAAAATACCTTTTCCTTTTTCCTTTGTTGGTGTAAGTACCACAGCGCCGGCGCCGTCGCCAAAAATAACCGCAGTATCGCGTCCTTCTGTCGTCATATTTAAACCGGTACTATGCACTTCTGCTCCCACAACAAGTATTGTCTTATACATCCCGGTTTTTATAAACTGGTCTGCCACAGACATTCCATATACAAATCCGCTGCATTGATTACGCACATCCAAAGCCCCTATTCCGGGTATTTCAAGATGCTTTTGCATAGGACATCCTGAACCCGGAAAATCATAGTCCGGACTAAGCGTGGCAAAAACAATGAAATCCACATCTTCCTTTGTCAGTCCCGCTCGCTGCAAGGCCTGTTCTGAGGCTTTTGCTCCCATCCAGGAAACTGTTTCTTCACCTGGCTTAGCAAATCTTCTTTCTTTTATCCCGGTTCTCTCCTGAATCCATTCATCCGAAGTATCAATTAATTTTTCAAGATCTTTGTTTGTGACAATTCTTTCAGGGAGATATTTACCCATACCAGCTACTTTAGAGCTATACATCCTGCACCCCTTTATAGTATCTTAATTTTAATAAATAGTTAGTCATTCTTTTTAATTTGCAAATATGAAGAATTAAAATTACGCTAATAATGGACAAAATACTAAAATTGCAAGTTATATTACATAACGAGAATGATATTATTCCTGGATCTTAGGAATATTGCGTTTTGTATACCACCACATAAAAACAAGGATACCAAGTGTATCGGCTACCCAATCCCAGGCATCCGGATATCTGCCAGGAATTTGGGATTGATGCAATTCGTCCAGAACAGCAAAAAAGAAAGCGATAACAATAACAAACCACATATAATATTTTGAGATAAACGTTCCCGGTGCATTAATAAATCCGCGGGTCATCAGCCAACCCAGCACTCCAAAGATTAAAAAGTGTATTGCCTTATCCAGCCCCCTGGTTAATTCTAACTCCAGCTCAACACCGGATAATCCGGATTGAAAAGTTATTAATCCCATCATAAGAATCCAGGGCAGCTGATAATTTATTTGCTTAAGATATTTCAAAATCTTTATTCCAAATTAAATATGAAATATACATTTATCTCGGTTTAAATATAAATTCTTTACTATTTTATATTTTTAGTTTAAATCACATATTTGACATTACTTTTTGGAAGAGATAAATTTAAAGTTCTATTGGAGAGCTTAATGGCTAAAAAAGATCTAGAACCAGAGGTTGTTTCATTTCCCAGTGACGTAGAATACCTGGAAAAGATTGAAAAGATTTCTACCAAGTTTGCAACTAAAGCCGGATTTGATGAATCAGCAGTTTTCGATATTTCTATCGCGCTTACCGAATTGGTAAATAATGCAATTCATCACGGAAATAAAAATGACAAGAACAAAAAAGTGACTGTTAAATTTAGTTCCGATGATAAACGTGTAGCTATTTCCATTGCAGATCAAGGAAATGGATTTAATGTTTCTAGTCTTAATAATCCCTTAGAACCTGAAAATATAATGTCTGAAAATGGTCGGGGATTATATTTGGTGCGGGAATTAATGGATGATGTGGATTTAAAGTTCAACAAATCCGGAACAGAAATAATTATTTTTAAAAATAAGTGATTCATGACAAAAAGAAAAACTGTTGTCGTTGCAATGAGCGGCGGAGTGGATAGCTCTGTGGCTGCTGCCCTGTTAAAAGAACAGGGTTATAATTGCATAGGGATAACAATGAAATTGTGGGATTATGAGATTGTAGGTGGAAACATCAACCATGAAAGCGGTTGCTGTTCATTGGATTCTATTAATGACGCCCGCATGGTATGTGCAGCATTGGATATGCCCCATTACGTTCTTAATTTTAGCCGTGATTTTCATGATGGCGTAGTTGATAATTTTGTTGAAGAGTATGTAGCCGGCCGCACTCCAAACCCCTGTGTGCAGTGTAATATAAAAATAAAATGGAGTTCCCTCCATGAAAAAGCCAAAGAACTTGGCGCAGACTATATTGCAACGGGCCATTATGCTCGTCTAAAATTTAATGAAGATTTGCAGCGTTATGAACTATTGCGCGGTTTGGATTCATCAAAAGATCAATCTTATGTATTGTGGGGTACGCCGCAGGAGAAGCTGGCAAGTGCGCTCTATCCTGTTGGAGAATATACAAAAGTGCAGATCAGAGAAATGGCCCGCAAATTAAACTTGCGCACCGCTGAGAAAAAAGAAAGCATGGAAATATGTTTTGTGCCGGATAACGATTATGGACGCTTGTTAAAACAAGTCGTTCCTGGGTTAGAGGAAAAAATAGTGGACGGTGCCTTATTAAATAGCGGCGGAGAAAAGATCGGCACACACAAAGGATATCCTTTTTTTACTATCGGTCAAAGACGCGGCATTGGAACAGGGTTTGGTAAAGCAATGTACGTGTTATCAACAAACCCGAAAACAAATGAAGTTGTAATAGGTGATGAAAAAGAACTATACAGCCGCGAATTTAACGCTAAAGATTTAAATCTGATTAAGTATGAAAATCTGCCACAAGCAGGATTAAAGGTTTTGGTCAAAATACGCTATAATGGAACAGGTTATCCCGCAACAGTTTATCCTAAAACGGCAAAGCAGGTTAAGGTTATCTTTGATGAACCCCAGAAATCAGTGACGCCTGGGCAATCGTGTGTTTTTTATGAAGAAGACAGTGTTGTAGGGGGAGCGATAATAAAAGATTACGTTCAGAATGGTACACACTAATGTATCTGGACAATAAGCACAAAAAAGTAACAGTCCCTTCTCTTTTAAAAATGAAACAAAATGGGGAAAAGATCTCTGTTTTGACCGCTTATGATGCCATTATGGCTGAGCTTATCGATGAAGCGGGTTGTGATGTAATTCTTGTTGGTGATTCTGCCGGGATGGTTGTTGCTGGCAGGGAAAATACTCTATCGGTTACGATGGAAGAGATGTTATTGTATACAAGCTCCGTTAAAAGAGGTGTTAAAAGAGCTTTGTTAATCGCGGATATGCCATTTCTCTCATACCAGGTAAACATCGAAAGCGCCATTACAAATGCCGGCCGTTTTCTGAAGGAATCCGGTGCGGAAGGTGTTAAGATTGAAGGCGGAGAGGCCATGCTTAAAACTATCTCATCGATGGTAAAAATTGGCATCCCTGTAATGGGCCATATTGGACTTACACCTCAATCGGTTCATGCTTTGGGAGGCTATAAAATTCAGGGCAAAGAAGAAACCAGGGCTAAAGTACTTATTGAGGAAGCAAAAATGCTTGAGGAGTCGGGAGTTTTTAGTCTAGTACTTGAAAAAATACCTGCAGGGCTGGGAAAAGAAATTTCACAATCGATTAAAATACCCACCATTGGTATTGGTGCTGGTGCCGACTGTGACGGTCAGGTATTGGTAACTCAGGATATGCTGGGTATGTTTAAGAAATTTAAGCCAAAATTCGCACGGCGCTATATTGAATTAGGCACTGCTATAGAAGATGCCTGCCGCAATTATATAAAAGATGTGAAGTCTTCAAATTTTCCTTCCGCTGATGAAAGTTATTAATTCCATTGAAGCTATGCGTCAATGGTCACGCTCCAGGCAATTAGAAAAGAAAACAGTTGGCTTAGTCCCCACCATGGGCTTTTTGCATGAAGGACACTTAAGTCTTATCAAAAAAGCGCGTCAACTATCTGATAGCCTGGCAGTTAGTATTTTCGTAAATCCGTCGCAGTTCGCAGCCGGAGAAGATTTTGATACATATCCATCCGATATTGAGCGAGACATCGAACTCTGTACGAAGCAGCAAGTCGATGCTGTTTTTATCCCCGAAAAAAAGGATATGTATCATCAAAGCCATCAGACATATGTCATAAATGAAGAAATCAGTTCTATTCTTTGCGGAGTCTCGCGACCCATTCATTTTAGAGGTGTAACAACCATTGTAAGTAAACTTTTTAATATTATTGATCCCGATTATGCTGTTTTTGGTCAGAAAGATGCACAACAAGCGATCATCTTGAAAAATATGGTACGCGATCTAAATTTCAGAACCCAAATCCGGATAGAACCTATTGTACGTGAACATGATGGCCTGGCCATGAGCTCGCGCAACAAATATCTAAGCAAATCACAAAGAAAAAGCGCACATATTATATATAAAAGCATTCAGTTTGCCGAAGAGGTCTTTGCAAATGGCAAAAAAAATACGGTTGATCTTCAAAAAGAAATAAAAAAAATGATTAGTAATACAGCAGAATGCAAAGTGGATTATGTTGAATTTGTAAATGAGGATTCGTTAAAAAGTTCTTTTAAACAGGGGGATAAAATATTGCTGGTTATTGCTGTATTTGTTGGCAGTACGCGGTTAATTGATAATACGGTTTTAAATTACTAAAGGAGTTATATGGGAAGAATGAGTACAGCTATAATGGCCGCCGGAAAAGGAACCCGAATGCAATCGGATCTTCCTAAAGTTTTGCATAAGCTGAATAATCGTGCCATGATTCATTATGTTATTGATTTAGCAGAACAGATTAAATCAGAAAAAATTGTATTAATTATCGGTCATAAAAAACAACTTGTAGAAGAAGAGTGTTCAGGCAGAAATGTAGAATTTACCCTGCAATCTCCGCAGCTCGGTACGGGCCATGCGGTACAAATGACAGAAGCTTATTTTGAAGGTTATGATGGCGATATTCTTGTTTTATCGGGAGATGTACCACTGCTTACTAAGTCCACAATTGACCTCCTGATTGAGAATCATCGGAAAAATGGAGCAATAGCAACATTGTTGACAGCAGACTTGCAGGATCCCTATGGATATGGACGCGTCGTGCGCAATAAGCAAAACCTGGTGGTGCGTATAGCAGAAGAAAAAGACGCCTCACCCGAAGAGCGTGAAATAAAAGAGATTAATGTAGGCATATATATTTTTAATTCGCAGCAGCTTTTCCTGGCTTTGAAAAAAATAAAAAACAATAATGCCCAGGGCGAATATTATCTACCAGATGTAATATCTATTTTCATTTCTGAAGGATTGAAAGTCGGAGCGGTTAAATCGCTAAGCTTTGATGAAACAAAAGGAATAAATACTATTGATCAATTACAAGAAGCTGAAACAATTTTAAAGCAGCGAGGTTAATAAATCATTGATTTATTGCCTCTAGTTTTATAATTTTAACTGTTATCAGGAGATAAGTTTATGAAAAGCAGATTAGGAAAAATTTTACTTCTTTTGATTTTTCTTGCACCATTAATAGCATTTGGACAGTTAAAAAAAGATACAAAAGAACCCCAGTTTATAGATGTTCTGTCCAAACCGGCTGATCATTATTTGTTTAATCTTTTCGATCCTTCAACAGTCCAGATGAATCATTCATTCTCTATGTCTTTTGGAATGGCCGGCAATTCACAAATGCTGCAAAACAGTTACGTAAATACTATTCTGTTTAATTTATCAGAAGATCTTACATTGAAAACAGATATTGGCATTCTGTCTACACCTTACCATACATTTGGCGATAATAGTCCTCTGAACGACCAGCAGTTTTTTGGCGGCGCTGAACTGCATTATAAAATTTCCAATAATTCATCTCTTTTGTTGCGGTTTGAATCGTCTCCTTATGCAGGATATGGCAGCAGCTATTATTATAACGACTTTAACAGCCCTTTTTATAGGCCAAGTTATTTTGGTAAATAATAAATTTAACAGTGAACGATAAAGGTATAATTTTAGCCGGACTTTTTAATTAAAGAGTTCGGTTATTTTTTGGGATTTATTTCAATTTGAAACATAGAAGAAGAAACAATACACAAACATTAATAAGAAGATCTGCTGGTACAAAACAAGCATTCAGCTCCCCTAAAAAGAAGAAGTCAAAAAAGGCTCCTATTTTATTTTTTCCTCCTGGCAACAACGGTTGTTGTAGTTTTTTTATATAAGGCTGAACTGCAGAAAACTTTTGACTCTTTTTCATCCTCCTCTGCTGCAGAAGAAAATCTAACTGCAGCGCCAGCTCAGGAAAATGATAACACAGCTATCCCTTCGGAGGCAGCGAGTCAAACTCAGTATTACTCGCCAATTGAAAAAAAAATTCAGGTGGAAATTTTAAACGGTTGCGGTGAAGAAGGTGTAGCAAAGAAACTTTCCGATATTTTAAAAAAATCAAAGTACGACATTGTAAATAGCGGGAATTATATGCACAAGGGAAAAATAAACTGGAATGTAAATGAAACAAAGATTGTTGACCAGATAAATAAACAAGAAGATGCGCGTGAATTAGCAGATCTGATGGGTATTTTATATTCTAATGTAGAAATATTTGATAACCCATCCCCTATTGCAGATATAACGATTGTAATTGGTAAAGACTACAAAACTTTAGAGATTTTTCAGTAACGGAGAATAATTATTGTTAGCAAGTGAATTAGCAGATAAAATTTCCATTTTAGCCCTTGAGAAAAAAGGCCAGCAAATCGCTGTTTTAAATGTAACGGGCATAAGCAGTATAACCGATTATTTTGTTATTGTATCCGGAGACTCCGATGTTCAGGTGCGGGCAATCGCTGACGCCATAGATAGAAATTTAAGAAAAGATTATCAAATTCATCCCCATCAGAAAGAAGGCATGGAAAAGGCCAATTGGGTATTATTAGATTATGTAGATGTTGTTGTGCATGTTTTTCGCAAAGAAACCCGTCAATATTATGGAATTGAAAGATTATGGGCTGATGCTGAGATGCGACTCGTAATGGAAGAAGAGGTATGACGGCGGAAGGGTTTATAATAAATGAGCTGATCCTTTTTTTAAAATCCCACCAAATAGATATTCCTGTCAAATTGGAGCGGCCTAAAGAAAATCAGTTTGGCGACTATGCTTCCAATATTTCTATGCAACTGGCACGGCATTTAAAAAAATCTCCAAAAGAAATAGCCAAAGATATTATCAATCATATAGATCGTGACCCTAAATATATTTCCAAAGTTGAAATTGCCGGTCCTGGTTTTATCAATTTTTATGTTGCCAATGCCAACCTGTACGATCAGCTTAATGAGATTTTTATTCAAAGGGATCGTTTTGGACTTAAAACACAGAAAAATCCTCTAAAAGCACAAATTGAATTTGTAAGCGCAAATCCAACAGGACCTTTAACAATCGGCCATGGTCGGCAGGCTGTTTTAGGAGATGCTGTAGCCGCCATCCTTGAGGCAGTGGGATTTGAGGTTACCAGGGAGTATTATTTTAATGACGCCGGAAGACAGATGCGTGTTCTTGGGCAATCTGTACAGTTTCGTTACATGGAATTATGCGGCGAAAAAGTAGCGTTCCCCGAAGATCATTATCAGGGTGAATATATAACCGATATTGCTAAAGAGTTGTTTTCAAAACATGGTGACGCCCTTAAAAACAGTTCAGACATAGAGCTCTTCTCAAAGGCAGCAGAAGAAGCAATTTTTGAAGATATAAAACATACAATCAGCAAACTGGGTTTTGAATTTGATGTATTCTATAATGAAAAATCATTGTATGATGAAGGAAAAATTGATCAGGTCATCGAAAAGCTCAGATTGAAAAATTTGGTTTATGAAAAGGAAGGTGCAACCTGGTTTGAAACAACAAAAATAGGATTCGAACAGGACCGCGTAATTATTAAAAGCAGCGGCGAGCCAACCTACCGTTTACCGGATATGGCCTATCATGTGGAAAAGTTTAAACGGGGCTTTGATCTGATTGTTGATATTTTTGGAGCTGATCACATTGATACATACCCGGATGTTTTGGCTGCACTCAAAGTTTTGGGTTATGACCAGACAAAAGTAAAGGTCCTCATTCATCAATTTGTAACTCTCACTGAAAAGGGGCAGGTTGTAAAGATGTCTACCCGAAAAGCCAATTTTGTTACACTCGATGAACTGATAGATGAAGTTGGTTCGGATGTTACCAGATATTTCTTTTTAATGCGCAGTATGAATTCACATCTGAATTTCGATATTGCTTTAGCCAAAACGCAGTCTGATGAAAATCCGGTATACTACATTCAGTATGCACACGCCAGGATTTGCAGTATTATAAGCCTTGCTGAATCACAGCAAATAGAGATCTCGCAAAAATCTGATGCTTTGTATAAACTTTTGACCAAACAGGAAGAAATTAAGCTGATTAAAGAACTTATTCTTTTGCCGGAAACGATCCAGTTATGTGCCGATAACTTAGAACCTCATCGCTTAATTAACTACGTTTTTAATCTGGCAGGAGTATTTCATAAATTTTACACAGAGTGCCGGGTCATAAATGATGATGAAGATTTAACAAAAGCGCGCTTGATTCTGATAGATGCTACCCGTATTGTCATTGCCAATACTCTGAAAATTTTAGGTATCTCCGCACCAAACAAAATGTAAAAGGAAAATTTACTATGAGTATATTAGTTGTGGGATCGATTGCTTATGATTCTGTTGAAACACCATCCGGAAAAGTGGATGATGCCTTAGGCGGCTCGACACTTTTTTTCAGTGCCGCCGCAAGTTTATTTTCTCGCGTGAACGTTGTAGGTGTTGTAGGTTCAGATTTTAATAAAGATGATTTGTCCTTTTTACAAAAAAGAAAAGTCAATTTTGACGGATTAACGACTGAACAGGGCAAGACATTTCGTTGGGGTGGAAAGTATCACAAAAAAATGAACCAACGAGATACTTTATTCACAGATCTTAATGTATTTGAAACTTTTAAACCTTCCATTCCGGATCAATATAAAAAATCAGAATACGTTTTCCTGGCAAATATTGATCCCGATCTTCAACTGCAGGTTCTGGCTCAAATAGAAAAGCCAAAGCTGGTAGTTCTGGATACAATGAATTTTTGGATCAGCAGAAAAAAAGAAGCCCTGGACAAAGTAATACGCAAAAGTGATATCATCATTATAAATGATGAAGAGTTAATGGAGTTTACAGGTGAAGATAACCTGATTATTGCCTCCAAGAAAATTGTTGAACTCGGTCCGCGACGCCTTGTCATAAAACGAGGTGAGTATGGCGCCCTGCTCTTTGCTGATGGTAATTTCTTTTTTACCCCGGCCTTTCCTTTGGAAAATGTAGTAGATCCCACAGGTGCAGGAGATACGTTTGCCGGAGGCTTTGTAGGTTATTTAGCTTTAAAAAATAATATCGAAGAAAAGACTGTACGTAATGCGGTTATTTATGGTTGTGCCACTGCTTCGTATTCTGTTGAAGATTTTAGCTTTTTAAAGTTAAAAGACTTATCCAGCACTGAACTGGAGGAAAGGGTTGCTAAGATTAAATATATGATGGAATATTAAATTGCAACTGCTTCACTTACAAAGGGCAGTATTATAGTAAAAGTGCTGCCCATACCTTCTTCACTTTTTACATCAATTTCCCCTCCCGAGGGGTGCAGAACTTCTTTCACAAGAGCCAGACCTACGCCTATTCCGCCGCCCATGAAATCGGTTTGAGAAGAAGAATGGTGCATTACATCCTGTACTTCATAAAACGGTTCAAAAATAAAATCTATTTTGTCAGATGGAATGCCAATTCCATTGTCCTCAACGGAAATATATACCTTATGATTAGCAACTTCCTTTTTGACTTTTAAACGAACTTCTCCGCCCTTTTCGGTAAATTTCAGAGCGTTTTGCAGAAGTTCTCTGATAGCGCGGTGAATTGCATGCTTATCCGCATAGATAATTATATCTTTATTATTTGTGTTAGCATCAAATTTAATTCCACGTTTCTGAAAGAGAATTTTCATTTCATTCACTACCTGCTGGATTACGTCATTTATATTAAAATTATTTCGTTCTCCGGCAATTGTATTTTCGGCGTAAGAGAGTTTATGCATTCTCTCCACCAGGTCTATCATTTCAAAAAGAGTGGAAGAAACAATATCCAGGTATTCCTTAACATCTTTATTTTTATCCTCTATACTAATATCGATTAGTTCAAAATAGCCCTTTAATACAGCAAGAGGTGTACGTAACTCATGATTCGTAATGGTGATAAACTTATCTTTTATTTCATTTATATGCTTTAATTGATCATTAAGGGTTCTTAGTTCTTCATTTTCATACATATTTCGGATATGTTTAACACAGCGGTTCATTACAATTTTAACATGCTCCAGGCTGACGGGTTTGGTTATATAATCAAACGCGCCTTCTTTCATGGCGTTGATAGCGTTTTCAATTGTAGCAAATCCGGTGATTACAATGACCTGAATGTGAGGATATTTTTGTTTAATGCGTTTTAAGGTAGTCTGGCCATCCATTACAGGCATATTAAGATCAGTTATTACAATATCGTACTCTTTTTTTGTAAGTTTGTTTAGACCGTCTTTACCATTTACAGCTGTATCCGGATTGAAGCCAATAACAGAAAACATATCAAGATAGCTTTCCAGAACTGCTTCTTCATCTTCTATAATAAGAAGTTTTATTATTCTATCTGGCATATTATAAACTAGTTAGTTTTTACTAGTGGCATGGGACAGGGCATCATCATTTTTCTTATCTCTTTTAGCTCTTTGTTTATAGTCGCTAAATAATTAGCAATCATTAAATCTTTTGAAGTCATTTTTTCTTCCAGTAAAAAGACCGAAGCATTTAAAACATTTATGCGTATTCTTAAATTTTCGAGCAACTTTTGATAATCTTCCACACTTAGATCAACAGAGTTTAAAGCATCTTCGGTCTTGCTCATTAGCCAATTATCTTCCAGTTTAGATATTCATCCTCGTGCAATTAAAACATTCGGAAATAAAGTATCAGTTATTAAGAAAAAGTGTAAATAGGATTGAATACTTCCAGTATTAACTTTTGAAAAAAATAATTCAGTATTAAATTATTAATTAATAAATTTATTTTTACAATCATCTATTCAATTAAACGATTATTATGAACGAAACAATAAATTTAAATAAGGCAAAAATGAGTTATGAAACAGCTTTGAATAGTTCAAAAAATAATATATTATTTAAAAGAGCAATAGAAAATTTTATTAATAATGCTGTTGTGCTGCTGAGAGAACTAACAGAAGAAGCTTTTCAAACGCCGGCTGGTAAAAGATGGTTTATGGGGCAATTAAAAATTCACGCAACCATTGAGCGTTTTTATAATGAGTTAATAACGGCTGATAACAGAAATTTTCTAAACGACAAAAATACCAGCGCTTTTAAAAAGCTATCCACAAAATTCCTGGATGAATTAGTATTAATAATTAAAAGCGGCACAGGCAGATATATTACAGGATAACAGGACGCAAAAAATGGACACAAAAACTGATCTGATCAAAATAAATGATTATTCAATTTCGGTACGATTTAATATGCCTGATTCATTTTCTCATGTATTAATTATTGCAAATGGTGCGGGAGGAAATATGGACTCCGCTTTTATTAAGCATTACAGCAACAGCATTGCAAAGCATGGAATTATGACGGTAAATTTCAATTTTCACTACCAGGAAATCGGTCGCAAATTTCCCGATAAAAATGAAAAATGCCAGGAAACGTATCTGGGCCTTTATAAACATATAATGACTGAATTCGCGGCCAGCAACATAGTGCTTGGTGGTAAATCAATGGGTGGAAGAATTGCAACTCAAATTGCCGGCGTGCTTAGTTGCAAAAAAATAGTTGTCCTTGGCTATCCGTTGCACCCGCCTGGCAAACCCCAAAAATTACGGGATGAACATCTTTATCCTCTTGAACAAAAAGTTCTTTTCGTTCAAGGAGAAAACGACGCTTTTGGTACAAAAAGTGAAATGGAAAGGGTAATTTTAAAAATGAAAACCGCGCAAGCGCACTATGTTTCTTCTGCTAACCATAGTTTAAAAGCCCCAAAAAAGTCCGGTCTGGATAATGATGTTCTTGAAAAAAATATTTTTGAAACTATAGTTACCTTTATAACGAAAACTTAAATCTTTCCTAAGAAGTTGTTTCTCATACATTTAACTATTGATCAAATTCCGCCACCTATTTTAAATACGTTCAAGATCGAAACGTTAGGGACGAAAATCCTTGATGTTAATGAATACTTAATCCAAAACACATCCAATATATCTTGAGAAATTATGGGACTGCGGGGAAGGAATTTGAGTGGAATCACTGCAAAATGAATTTATAGCTGACGCTGACATTAAAAATAATGAAGCGCTTTTTAACAGAATGCTGGAGAAACTTCCTGCTGCAGCCTTTACCTTAGATTCAGAAGGACTTATAACCTATTTCAATCCGGCAGCAGAGAAGCTCCTTGGTCGTTCTCCGTTATTAAATGATCCTGTTGATAAATTTTTGGGTTCCTTTAACTTTTTCAATTCTGAGGGTAGTCAAATTAAAAACGACCAAACATGGATGGCAAAAGCTTTGCGTGTAGAAATTGATTTTACTGAACATGAGGTTATCATTGAGCAGCCCGAAGGTCCTGGAATCCATGCTCTGGTTAATGCTAATGCTATCCACGATGAATCCGGAAATTTACGAGGTCTGGTAAATATCCTGGTCGATATTACCTATAAAAAACGGATTGAAGAAGAAAAGCTAAAACTTGAAATGCAGCATATGCATTCTCAAAAACTTGAAAGTCTGGGTGTATTAGCTGGCGGTATAGCGCACGATTTTAATAACTTGCTTACCGTTATCCAGGGTAATGCCGACCTGGCACTTATGTTTACAGGTGCTGATGATAAAGCGTATACATTCTTAAAAAATATTGAGATAAGCACATCCAAGGCCGCTGACTTAACCAAGCAGATGCTGGCTTACTCGGGTAAAGGACAATTTATTGTAGAAGTAATTGAACTGGAAAAACTTATTTTAGATAGCACGGCGCTTTTAAAAACGGTAATATCCAAAAAAGTTAAACTGAGTTTTAATCTGAATCCGGCATCGATAATTGGTGATAAAACCGAAATACGTCAATTAATAATGAACCTCGTAACAAATGCTGCAGAAGCTATGGGCTCAAAATCCGGATCTATTGCTATTGAAACCGGAACAAAACAAATGAGTCAGGAAGAGTTATTTTCACCGCAGTTTCCAGATGAAAAACAAGCAGGTAACTACGCATATTTAAAGGTAAGCGATAGCGGTTTTGGTATGAACTATAAAACATTATCTAAAATATTTGACCCATTTTTCAGTACCAAATTCACTGGGCGCGGTCTTGGTCTTGCCGCTACAATGGGTATTGTAAAAGGACACCAAGGTGTCATTAAGGTTGACAGTACTATTTATGAAGGATCCACTTTTGAAGTGCTGATTCCCAGTCAGAAGGCTTCGCAAAAAGATGAAGAGTTGTCAAAAGTGGAAAATTCAAACGGCAAAGAACAATTGTCTGTTCTGGTGGTTGATGATGAGGCTGATGTTCTCAATTTTATTGAAGCAGCATTCAAAGCAAGTGATATTAAAGTATACTCTGCGACCACCGGATCTGAGGCGCTGCAAATATTTAAAACAAAAAGGGATATTTCTGTGGCAGTTCTGGATATAACTATGGACCAGATGGATGGTTTTGAATTACTTGAAAAGTTAAGGTTAATACAGGCAGACCTGGCGGCATTATTTATGAGCGGTTACAGTGAGAGTGAAGTTTTTTCCGAAGTTGCTGCAATTGAAAATACAAGTTTTATCCAAAAGCCAATGTCTATATCTTCTCTTATAAGCTCTGTAAAGAAATTATTTCCTGCAGCAGTGCGATGTCCGCTTTAACGAGACCCTTTTTATTCAGCAGCTGATTTTAGAAGATTTTCAATCGCTACAACAACCTGCAGTTCTGTTTGCCCCCGGGAACGGCGTGCCTGTTTAAGGATTGTTAATTTCTTTTTCAGTGACTCCTTTTCCATCTTTTGATCCTTTTTATGCATCTCTATAGCCTGCAGACCCATTTTTGAAATTTGTGCCAAATCATATGAAAGGGTTTTAATTTCTTCTAAGATGGGCGAGTTATTGATAATCGGTAAAAGCAGCTTATGATTATTATACCATGTGTTTAATGAAGATTCAATCTGTTTTAATTTTTCAATATTTTCCTGTTTGGCAGACAGATATTCGTTGACCAACTTTCTGAAAGTACGAGCAGCTCCGGCATCGGGACGCGCTGCATCTGCAACTCTGGTCAGCGGTGAAAATGATGTATACAGACGTTTTCTGCCTCGATTATATTGTTTTAAGGGTTCAATAACATCAATCAATACTTTTAAAGGCGCAGTATCTTGATTATTTGTCAACCTGCGCAGCATCATTTCATAGTTTTTTATATGTGTCAAGCCGTGTTCTTCCAGTTTATAGCTGATTATTTCTAATCTTCGATACATTTCCAATGTGTCTTTAACCACTGCCTCAGACCAAAAGCGTTCAGCAATAGCTGCAGTTCGTGGCCAAATTCGGGAGTCTATAGTCTCTTCTGAAACATATTCAGCCCACATCGTTGCTTCCCCGCCCAGGATTAATCTTTTTTGCTCAGCAGTAAGATCAATATCTTTGGATAACGGGTCATTGAGATAATGATCTGTTGTTGGGTAAATCAGATCTATATAATAGCCGTTTGATAATATGCTTTGATAACCCATTTTGGCCGCTTTTTCCATTGATTTTTTTCCACGCCAGGATTGTATTACAATATTATTTGGCATGTTTTCATGAAGAATCTCATCCCAGCCCACCAGGATTTTGCCATGATTTGTCAAGCTTTTTAGCAAACGTGAGTTAAAATAGGCTTGCAAAGCAGAATTATCCCTGATATTATTTTTTTTCATGAAGGCTTGGATTTCTTTATTCTCATTCCAGTGTTCGGCCTCATGATAATCACCCTGTTCAAGCTCATCACCACCTATATGAAAATATTTATCGGGAAATAAGGCTGCCATTTCACCAAAAAAATTATCCAGAAAAGTATAGGTATATTCGCTGGCAGGATTCAAGGCCTGATATAAAATGCCCCACTTTCTCTCTATACTAGCAGGTTGCGGACCACTTCCCAGCTCCGGATAAGCTACAATCCAGGAAGTTGCATGCCCCGGCACATCAAATTCCGGAACCACCCGAATACCTCTATCCGCAGCATAAGCAATAATCTCTTTAATCTGGTTTTGCGTATAATAAAAACCATCAGAGCCTTTTAAATGAAGATTTGGATACACCTTACTTTCAACACGAAATCCCTGATCATCGCACAGATGCCAATGCAAAACATTTAATTTTACAGCGGCCATGCCGTCAAGATTTCGTTTAATTACTTCTAACGGCATAAAATGACGACTGGCGTCGATCATTAACCCGCGCCAGGGAAAACGGGGTTTATCAATTATCTTGCTGGTTGGGAAAACATATTTAGCGGAATCAACAGCTAATAATTGCAGCAATGTTTCCATGGCATGCATTGCTCCTAAATCTGATTCTGCGCTTATTTCGATATTTTCAACACCGATGTTCAGACTATATGATTCGGCATTTCCCAAAATAATTTTGCCCTCTTTTTGCACTTTAATTTGCAGAGCAGCATTGGGTGGATTATTTGCTGCTGTTAAAAAGTCCTGCTCAAAGAAGAGGCCTGTAAAACCTGAAAGACGTCTTAGAAACCTGCTGGAAGCCTTATTTAAACGTTCAATATCGGCATTAACATTTATAGTAAAAGTGGAATCCAGTATAAATTTTTTCCCTGTAATTGTAACTTGCCATGGTAAGGGCATGACATTTATTTCAGCAGTTTGGCTAAAGCAGGTTGTACTTATTATGATAATTGCTAATGTCTTATATATCATATTCATCAAATTCTACCTGTTAGTTATGGTATTATTATTGTTAAGATTTTTATAAACGAAAAAAGCAGGATCCCCACACCAAAAAAATTTAAATCATAACAATCTTAAAATCCAGTATACAAATATTTCAATCACTCTAAATGCATCATAACCTACTTATTTCGTTTAATAGTTCAGTCGTATTTATAAATCCTGAAATTTCTTTTTATAAATATTTTAGTATGTGAAAGTATATGTATACTTGGCCAGGATTGTTCTGTTTTTCGTTAACGGTCTTATTGGATTATAACTTCTTCTATTCGCATTAAACAACTCATTATATACAACATACAAGTCATTCCCTTCACTTGGATTATAACGAAAACGAACGTTGCTAAATATGATATCCTGGTTACTATTATATTGCAAAAAGGCTGATAAGGAGAGTTTGGTATTTAGCGAAAACAAGCCTTTTAATTTACTGCTATGACTCTTGAAACTTTGATCACGTTTATTAAAATCGATATAATTATATTCGTAATTAACGGTTAGTTCCAGGTACTTAGAGGCAATCCATTTGGGGGTAATTCCAAAGGAGAAAATCGTTCCATCATAGTAAGACCCAATACTAAAAAACTCCTCAGAACTAAAGTTCCTTCCACCAGGTGTGCTAAGCGTAGTGTAAAAACTGGCAAAGTCATATTCCCCTGCTTCAATACTGACACTATCGCTTAAATCAAAAGATTCATCTATTTTTTCATGTGAAAGAATAATACCTCGTTCTACAAAAGAACCAGATAAGAGTGCTCCTTCCCAAAAGGGTTTGATTTCAATTGTCTCCACAGAGTTATCTTTATTACGGGTATAAACATCAGCATCAATCACAAAACGATGGCGCTGCAGATCTGTGTCATCTTTATCTGCCCAGCCATATGAAAAGCGACTGTTAAAATGACTAAAATCTTCACGCAGTTCAAAACCCATTGCCGGGTTATAGTTTTCAGCTACTCTTTCTGCAGAAAAATCATACGCAAATCCTGTATAAGATCTTCTTTCCCATCTAAGTCTTAGTCGACTGGCTTTGGAAAAATTGACATCATTGTCGACAGAATCGGTATGAGTCTGTACCAGGCTAAAAGAGAGATAATCGTTTTCATACAAATTAAAAAGTCCATCCAATCCAACTCCCAGATTAAAACTGCCATTTTCATCAATCCTGTTTGTAACCATGCCACCAACATAAGAAAATGGATTAAGAACTTGTCTTTTTAGACGGGCGACTCCAAAATTTTCAGCTTTCAAGTCGCCTTCTTTGCCAGTTTGAACATTTAACAGACCAACATCCCACTCATTCACTCTGCCAGTTAAACGCACGCCTCCTAATATGTCAACATTTTCTCCGTCATTTAAACCAATATTTCGAGTATAAAACAGCCGGTTGAAACCACTAAAACCAAAATCAAAAATATTTGCCCGCTCTAAAAAGAAACGTCTTTTTTCCGGGAAAAAAAGTGAAAATCTTGTAAGATTTACCTGTTGATCATCGGCTTCTACTTGTGCAAAATCTGTATTAACGGAAAAATCCAATGTCAGGTTATTTGTTACATTATAGCGCACGTCTAAACCGATATTTTTTGAAATCTTATCGCTTTTTTTGTAGCTCGTTTCTTCATCATTAAGATCGTTCTGCACCGCAAATCCGCCCAGAATATAAGGTGTTATATAAACAGGGTTGTGACTTTTTATTTTTTTAAAAGTTACCTTTTGAAATTGCGAAGGTTTTGCCCAACTCCAAAAACCCCAGTTTGGTTCAATAGCAGGATATGAAACCAATTCGTATTTTTTCGCTGAATACATCATCACCATTAATCCCATTTCAACGCTACCGTTGTTATCCTGAAAACCCATACTTGAAAAAGGAATGCGCATCTCAGCTGACCAGCCTTGATCATCATAAAAAGCTTCGGTTTCCCAAAAGGTATCCCAGGATTCATCAATATTTTTGGTATCATCAGATATAGCCACATCTGTGCGGCTTCCCGTAGGTGTTGTCGAAAAATGCAAGGCATTTTCATTATCGTTAAATGTATCTAATATGATTGTCAGATAATCCGATCCCATAGTAAAAATATCTCTTTTAAAAGATGCAATTAACATATCTTCAGGATCAATTTCCATTTTGCCTGCAACGTAAATATACTTTTCATCATAGGTAACCTTTATTTCCGTCGGCATTGTCGGTTGATTTCCAAAGGAGGGCCAGTGTGATATAAGGGGAAATGGTTTGATACTTTGCCAAGCCTGTTCATCAACTACACCGTCTAAAGTAATTTTACCCTTTAAAGGTTGAATCTCAATACCATTACTTTGAGGAACGGCATGTATAAGAAGGGCGTTCGTGAGCAGTAAAAGGATTAATCTCATTAATCGCTCCATATTATTATAGATGAAATGCAGGGAAAATAAACGCATAAGCTAAAACCATGAAAGTTTTAAAGCAAGAAATGAGGATTAATCAGGATTTTGCTAATGTATATTTTTCAAGAGAAACAAAACAATAAAAAAAGCCCCTGCTAATAATGATTAACAAGGGCTAAATTTATAAAAAAAAGCAAGTTATTTATAGATAGAATCATATGATATCAAAAACAATCTCTTTGGACAAGATAACTGGATTTACTTCATTTCATTTTAACAATAAGCATTCAAATCCTGTCTATTTCTTGCACTCGAGGTATCATATGATACTATTTAAGCAAAACCAGCTTCCGCGTTAAAACAATTCCTTTAGCGGTTTTCAGCCTGTAAAAATAAACGCCGCTGGCAAAACCTGATGCATCCCATTGCAGCGAGTATCTTCCGGCTGTCTGTTTTCCGGAAACCAATGTAGCCACCCTTTGACCAAGCATATTGTAGATCGCTAAATCAACCGTACTATTTTTTGGCAATTGATAATTAATCGTGGTTGATGGATTAAAAGGGTTCGGAAAATTTTGTTGCAAGGCAAAATGTTCGACAAGCGAGTTATCTTTGACACCAACATCAGAAACAATTACCACCTTTTCTTTTAGCACAAGTGTGCTAAAATGCTCAACCAGGGCAAATATTCTTTGGGCACTGCTGTCAACCATAAAGTGGCTTATGCCCAATGTATCAAAAGTGGCGCTATCGGCTGCATAAAACAAAGCTAAATCGTTTATACTAATGCCGTATTGCTGCAATATACCATGTTTGAAAGGTATAGATACACTGATAGGCTTATCAAAATAATAGGGATCAATTAAGGAGTCACCTACAAAAACGTCAAATTTAATGGCATTAATTATACGTTCAACAAATTCAATGCTGTCTATTTTAATTTTAGCCAGGTCAGGCATTTTCACTTCGACGGTAATATCTTCATGAAGACTGCCATGCGGAAAATAGAGCATAGAACCATTAATAACATTATAGGGGTGTGGAAGTCCTTGTAAAGTAAAAACTTCTCCTTCAGCAACTGTTTTAGGCGCTTTTTCATCGCCATTTGGAAAAACACGTACTACTTTTATTTTGTTGACTCCGCTGCTATCCGCCATGGTGTCCACCACATCCAGATGTGTTTTAGCTTTGTTACTATCCACTTCAGCATAGATGCGCGTATGACCGGGAAAATAAGCAAACAGATAACCCGTTTCAGAAATTGGGCCGACCAGATCATGTGATGTAGACCAGTCAACACCGCTATCATAAATCAAATCACCCAAACTGGCCTTAAATTGCTGCCAGCTATGCACATCAATGCTTGTATCTGCAGGCGTAATTTTAAGCTCGGCAAACAGATCAGGATTTGGATCAATTACAATACCGGCAGGCGCCGTAGCATTAACGCCATAATCAAAAATATTACTACCATCAAGGTCAGCCGATTTGATTTGACCGGAACCTATCTCAGTCCAGGCCATCCTATTTTTAGCGCGGCTAATGGCAATGAAATTGGGAGAGGAAAGGCCAGAAACCAGCAAAGTAATATTGCCACCATCAAGATCGGCCGATTTAATTTGATGACTGTTCATTTCTGTCCAGAAAATTTTTCCGGAATCTGCGTCAACAGCAACTCCTGTGGGGCCACTTAATCCACTCACAACATCTTCAACAGCGGCACCGACTAAAAGGTCTGCACGCTGGATCTTGCCTTCATTAAAGTTAGCCCAGTACATTTTTCCATGGTCCAGATCAAGACTGATGGATCGCGGAGTTGTGAGACTTGCCGCTCCAAAATCGATTAACACTTCCGGCGCATCGCCATGACCTCCGGCCCGCCATATCTTTGGTCCACTGACCAGGTTTGTGGAAGTCCAGTAAATCATATTATTGGGCTGGTCAAAGGCCACTCCTCTTAAAGCCGATTGTCCACCTAAAATCACTTTTACTGAACTGAAATATGAAGAAATGGTATTCAAACGGGCATCAATAAAAGCCAGCTCACTCCAAAAAAAGGATCTGCCTTTGCTATCGGCAACCAAACCCTGCGGCAAAGAACCAGGCCGCAAAGAGGTGGTCTGCAGTTCAGTGCCATCAGCGGCGCTTTTAACCAGGCGTGGTGAATCGAAAGCCGATTCGAGCCAGTAAATATTTTGAGCACTTAATGAGGCCACGGTTAAAAAGCCTATTACAGATACTTCAAGAAAAAATATTATTTTTCTCATGATAGCCTCTTTTGATTAATTGCGCGAGGGAAAAACTCCCTGTAGGCAAATGATGTAATTAACAGCAGTAAAAGGCTGAATATTAGTATGTGCCTGGCTACCACCGGTTGAGCCAATCGTAACAAAATTGTTGTGCAAGACAGTATTTACTGTGTCGCCATAAATTGGGGTAGAAGCCGCGTTGCGGGCCAGCAAACCATTTTCTGGCATATCTGTCGTAGCGACAGTTGAATCTGCATTTACCCGCACAGAGTGTGTGTGACTTGGCATTTGATTGTTGGTTAAAGTTACCGTTTCCACGCCACCTCGTTGACCAAGACGCACCGAACTTAGTCCGGGTCCGTTACCGGGATGCATTGAGACGCGACCCCGTAAATCAGGTAACCCAAAAGTAGTTCGACCGTCACCGCCATATGTTGTTCCCAGAATAGAAAAAAGAGCAGCATTAGAGCTAATAGCTAATAACTGGCCATCGCATAAGGCCCAGCCGCGGGGTGCAAAGTTACCGGCAAACATTCTGATTTCACCGATAAAGCCTTCCTGGGCAATTAAAGAGGCAGTGCTAAAAAGCATAACTAAAAGAAAGATATATTTCTTCATGGCGAGATCCTTTGCTTTAAGTTTAAATGATTATTTAAGAAGAAGTTTCGTCATAACATAACAATAAAATCGTGCAAATGAAAAAATTATAAATAGCAGCAGCGATCTTCTTTTTCTAAGTTCCCGCTGAATATTATTCAAAACTATAATGGTTTAAGCATTTGCTAAGAAATAATAAATTAATTCTACTTAAAAAATTGTGATAAGGATAACATCTGATCAATTAAAATAACTCAATTTTAAAGCGCTATATATTAAGGCATCATCAAATAAAATATATTTAACGGGTCATGAATTAGTGGTAAGTAAGTTAGCACAACATTTTTTCAGTTTCTTGCCGCTGCCACAAGGACACGGATCATTGGGCCCAACTTTAAATGAGGGGAAACCTTGATCTTTTTCTTTTACCCAACCCATTACATTAGCGGGCGCTCGTTCCAGTTTTAATTCATTGGCCATAAAACGCATATAAGGATCGATATGATTAAAGAATTTTTTATAGCCGGCGCACAGATAATTTAAACCCTCTTCGCCAGAAGGAGTTTTTATGAAGCGATGCTTAGGACATTCGCCATTACAGGCAAAACGAACCTCGCAATCCAGACAATATTGTGGCAAAGTATCCAGCTTATCTTGTCCAAATTTTTGCTGTTGAACGGAGTTGACAAGGGTTTCAAGAGGGTTATCCATGATATTGCCGAGCTTGTTTTCCGGATAGACATAGTGATCACAGGAATAAAGATCGCCATTATGTTCAATAGCCAGGGCAGAACCACATGTCTGCCGGAATACACAAAGACCGGGTTCCATGCCAAACCAGCTTTCCAGTGAAACATCGAAAAGCTGCACATATATTTGCCCCACATCATGGCGCACCCATTCATCAAATAGTGCAATTAAAAAGTCGCCAAACTGCTCAGGATGCACAGACCAATCCGTAACATAGGCAGCTGATTTATAGTCAGCTGAAACAAGCTGCAGCTGTTCTTTTTGCGGTTGAACCGGGTTTCGCTCGACTATAGGAATAAACTGCATAAATCCGCTGCCGATTTCTTTCAAAAATTTGTATATCTGCAGGGGATGTTTTGAATTATCCCGGTTGAGAACAGTGAGCGTATTGAAATCAACTTTATGCTTTTTTAAAAAATCGATTCCTCGAGCTACTTTAGCAAAAGAAGGCGCTCCTCCTTTATTAACACGATATTTATCATGCAGCTCGGGCGGACCATCAATTGAAAGACCAATTAGAAATTTATTTTCTGCAAAAAAAGAACACCATTCATCATTCAGTAAAACGCCGTTGGTTTGAAAAGCATTTTCAATCTGTTTGCCATTGGCATATTTTTTCTGCAGTTCAAGCACATTGCGAAAATAATCAACCCCTAAAAGAGTAGGCTCGCCACCCTGCCACACAAAATTTATCTGCCGTGCACTCTGTCCATCGATCTTCTGCTGAATAAAAGCTTCGAGGACATGCGGGGACATGGAAAAGTCTTTTTTCGAAGGGTATAAATTTTCTTTTTCCAGATAAAAACAATAGGTGCAGTCCAGATTGCAGATGGGGCCAATCGGCTTGGCCATAACGTTAAAAGCGGGTAGCGTTTTATCCATAATAATTTATTGATTTATCTACAGAGATTTTATGATATTTAATGGCAACAAAAGTATGTAATAAGAGCTATAGTTCAAATTTATTTTATTCTACCAAAAAAAGTTATTATAAATAAATTCTAGTTCATAAAGAAAAGGAAATATGCAAATTTATGCAATCAAAAAGTTTACAGCAAAATATGTCGCAAAGCTTCTTATAGATATTAGGTTGTGTTTTTAAGGATAGTAAAGAGCGGATTTTGCAAGTAGAAAACGGCAAAGAAATATATGCATTATTTTACATAAATGTATCAATAGCTTTTAATGCTTCTAAGGCCTTTAGTGCTATGGAAATTGTACCTTTTGGCCCATGCGGCTCCCTGGGGTTTATCCTGATAAGCCTGCTCGCAAGAGCTTCAGAAGTTAAGCGTACCGTTGGTATTGCTTCTCCGGCTCCTATCTCAATAGTAACAATTTTTTTTTCGGCATTTTTTAATTGCCATTCGTTGAATCGCTGACCCTGTTCAACTGAGCGCCTGGATATCCATGCCCAGTCACCAAACATAAGAATATTCGGTCTTGCTATTGCAGTACATTGCTTACATTTGGGAAGCTGACCAATGGCCAGCAATTTTTCCGGGTCTATTTCGAATTGCGGCTCGAACAAGGGCCATATTGCGGAACAGCATTGTTCGCTGCATTGCAGGTAATTGATGGAGCCATGACATTCATATATTTGCTCTTCAGAAAAACCAGCTTTTTGGAAGTGGCCATCTACGTTTGATGTGAATACAAACGATTTGCTTTCTTTTTCTAAGGCCCAATTTAAAAGTATTCTAAAACCTTGATGTGGTTTGGTTTTTTTATACAAATTGAAGCGGTGCCCATAAAATCCCCATGCTCTGCCAGGATCATTGCTAAACCAACTGGGATTTGCCAGGTCATAGAAAGATATTTTTTCATCTTTCAGCGCCGGATATGCATTCCAAAAGCCTTCATTCCCTCGAAAATCCGGTAAACCGGAATCAACACCCATCCCTGCACCAGCTGAAATAAATAGAACATCTGCTTCCGTAATCGCCTTAGCAGCCTCAATAATAATTTTATCCATTAGAATTTTATCAATCAGCTATATAATTCGATACTTTGAATTTTATCTTACAAGCTTTCTGAATATTAAGGGTTCTTCATATTCAAATAGTATCTGATCTTCATTGTCAATAAAATAAGCGTTAAATACTTTTTCATCTGATTGAATTAATATATCTCTGTCTTTAACAACGCCCGCTAATTCTTGCTGTCAATGGCCGCTTTGATCATTTCGAACTCGGGCAACCAGATAAGGATTTCATTTTTTCTCATTTTAAATTTAACGAAAATAAAATATTTCTCCGGAGTAACTAAATTGCCATATGTATTGTTGCCACTTTGATTAATAAAAACATGATGTCTTTCTATCTTGTCATTCTCAATAAGCATAATCTCGATTTCATTTGAATCTGGATCAATTACCTTTACCATTACCGCACCTTCATCTGAAATCCAGGTACCTTCCCACTCTTTGGCATTTACGATAGATGGTTGCTCCCCAAGTTTGTGTATTGACCTAATTGAAGAGCAGGAACATATTAGTGTTATAAATAGCAATAAAATAAAAATTTTAAAGTTTTTCATATTAAATCTCCTTTACCTAAGATTGGACTTTAAATTTTAGTGCAATCAATTCTGCCTTAATATAACCTTAGTTTTTGCCACAGCATAGGAAATATTAATACGATAATTGGAAAAAGTAAGAAATACAGGGAATTTTAGTATGTTTATAAGGGATAAATAAAAAAGGGTCTGCAGCAAAAAGCCGCAAACCTCTTTTAAAATATTAGTATTTTATTTAAAGCTTGTACCATATTAGCAGATGTTTATTCTTCTTGAGACTAGATAACAGGATTAACTTGATTTGAATTATCGATTAGGTGATAATTTTCCAGTCCGTTAGCACTATTATTTTAAATGTTTTAAAATTTATGTTTTATCCAGTTTATCTAGTCGAATACTTTCTAACCAATGGTCATATGACATTATTTCAGCAGAATTAATCTTTTTGTCTGCATAAAACCCTGGTCCGTTTCTAAGCGGTACAAATAGACACCACTAGAAAAATTACTAGCATCCCACTGCACATTGTAAGAACCAGCTGCCTGCTCTAGAGAAACCAATGTTGCAACCTTTTGACCCAGCAGATTATAGATTGATAAATCAATTACACTGTTCATTGCCAATTGATAATTGATTGTGGTTGATGGATTGAAAGGATTCGGATAATTCTGCCCTAATGAAAACTGCTTTGGCAAAGCACTTAAATCTTTATCAATGCCAGTAACCATTGATAATGAAAGATCATCCAATAGCAAGTAGCTACCGACAGTCAGTAAACTATCAGCAGTGAAGTTAATAAAACTTAAATACATATAACCCGCTTCTAATGCAGGATAAATATATTCAACAGGTATTTCAAAAGATGTATATGCAGTTTGTGCCTGTATAATTTCCAAGCCGCCAACAGCAATTAGAGAAACGCTATCTGTGGCGTATATCGAAAGCTGAGCAAAAACATTATCCAAAGGATTTTCCTTATGGAATTTATAATAGCCTCTCACAGACATATAATTTTGGGAGATCGGGAAAAACGTTTGCTCGGCTGAAGAAGAAAATAGTAATGCACCATAAGGTATTGAAAAAGAGACAACCTCTAACTTTGCAGCACTTGATCCACTGTGGGCATCAGCGGATTGTGTAATCGGTGTTACCGCACCTATGATATTATTGGTTGTCCAACCATCGGGATTACCCTCTGTCCAGTTTTCAAAACCGGCATTGGGGATTTGTGCGAAAACAATTATTGGCACCATAGATAACAGAAATATTTTGTTGGCAAAGCGCATAATGAAGCTCCTCATTAAATTTTTAAGAGACTAATTTGTTAAATATCAGAATAAATTCAAAATGTACAACACTTTTATTTAATTTAAGGTAATTAAAATTTCTTCAGAATCTCAACCCATTTCCTTTTTAAATTTCAAATATTGCTAACAGTTCCAATTTGTCTAATAGATAAAATCTTTAGCGCATCTGCGCCAAATACATTTTCCATCAACATCTTATAGTCCTTCGTTTTATTTGCAGGTATCAAAGAAATAATAGTTCCCGCGAACCCTCCGCCATGAACCCGAAAGGCACCATTGTTAGTTTCATTTATATACTTTTCTGTTAATGCATAAGCTAAAGTAATCCCCTGCTTCTTTATGTTTTTTGCAGAGTAAATATTTTGCAGCCATTTTAATGATGAAGCACCGGATTCTGTCATCAGTTGCAGAAATAATGGGAAATCATCGTGCCGTAAAGCATTCATTTGTTTATCTACACGCGCATTTTCATTGTAAAAATGCAAGGCGCGCAGAATAGCTCTATCGCCAACTCTTTTTCTTAGTTCACCTATTTTACTATGTAATTCGTTAAATGAAACGTCCCTTAAAGATTTTTTAGCAAAGTACTTTGCCACAGACTTCATTTCTGAGGGAATGGCTGCATATTCTTGTGTAAGATTTGCGTGGCCGCCTCCTGTATCCAGCAACAGCAAATCGTAGCCTTGTTTATCAAAATCAAATAGTACTTTTTGAATAACAGGGTGTTGGGCATCTTTAAAATCAACAGAGATGATACCCCCTGCAGCGCAAGCCAGCTGATCCATTAATCCGCAGGGCTTACCAAAATATTCATTCTCAGCATATTGGCTAATTTGAGCAATTGTTTCAGGCTTTATTTTTTGTTTATTAAACAGGGTATTAATTATAGTCGCAATTAACACTTCGAAAGAAGCAGAGGAACTTAAACCTGCTCCTGGCAAAACCTGACTGGAAATGCAGGCATTAAATCCTCCTATCTTAAAACCCGCATCGATCATGCCGGCTGCAATTCCACGAATTAAAGAATTTGTGGAGCCTGTTTCGTTTTCTTGTTTTTGCAGATTGTGCAGGTTAATAATAAAAGGTTTGTCATATCCCTCTGAAAATACCGAAATGATATTATTATTTGATAGGGCCGCCACGGCTATTGAATCAAGATCAATGCTAGCTGCCAGCACTCTTCCATTGTTGTGATCTGTATGATTTCCACCAAGTTCTACCCTGCCGGGTGTTGAAAAAAAATAGCAATCTGTTTTACCAAACTTTGCAGTAAACTTTTTTTCTAATTTATCATAACGAACAAGCTGCTTATCAAGCTTATCATTTGGATAAAGTTTTTTTAGCAGCGGCAGGGCTGAATTCATAGCATCATACTTGTGTTACTTGCGTTTAGTTTTGGGATGCCTTCTTTAATTACAAAGAGCAGCGATCTTGGTGAAGCATTTTAAATAAGCTACTAAATGCCAATAAAACCTAATAATTTTTTTGAGATCATTACCCATCATCTTTGCAATTAACAGGTTATTTTACGATATATGGTTATTAAAAAATATTAATGTTTTTGAAACAGCTTATAAATATATAATTTCAGGGCAGGTAGTTGGTGTGGCTGGAAACACCCGGCCCCTTTGCAGCATGTTTATCATAAACAAAAATGAATAACCATAAATTATAACAAGAGGTTAGCATGAAAGCAGCATGGTTTGAAAAATTTGGCGAAGCCGGCGAAGTTTTACACTATGGTGATTTTAAAAGACCTGAGCCACAAAAAGGAGAAGTGCTTGTAAGACTTCATGCATCCGGGATAAATCCCTCCGATACAAAAAAACGAGCAGGCTCCAGCCCTGATCTTCTTAAGGATGGCCCTATTATCCCCCATAGTGATGGCGCGGGAATTATAGAAGCTGTCGGGGCGGGTATTCCACAGTCACGCATTGGGGAACAGGTTTGGGTGTATAATGCGCAATACGGTCGACAACATGGTACGGCCGCTGAATATATAACACTAAATGCTTCACAGGCAGTCTGGATGCCAAAAAAAACCGGTTTTGATGTTGGTGCCTGCATGGGTATTCCGGCAATGACCGCCCACCGTTGTGTTACGGCTGATGGATCCATTAAAAACCAAACGATACTGGTCACCGGAGGAGCTGGCCGGGTTGGGCATTATGCCATCCAGTGGGCAAAACATTTTGGGGCTGTTGTTATAGCAACAGCCGGCAGCGAGGAAAGTAGAAAGCAATGCATTGATGCCGGAGCTGATTTAGTAACAAGTCATCCCGGCCCTGAAACTGCAGAGGCAATAAATGAATTCACTAATGGCACGGGTGTCGATAGAATTATAGAGGGCGAATTTGGCGGCAATCTTAATTATGTGCTGGGTGCATTAAAAAATAATGG
Source organism: Calditrichota bacterium (assembly GCA_963723365.1). Classification (GTDB taxonomy): domain Bacteria; phylum Calditrichota; class Calditrichia; order Calditrichales; family J004; genus CAVRRG01. The sequence continues at coordinate 28,941 of CAVRRG010000041.1, forward strand.
TATTATTGCAACGTATGCTTCAATGTCTGACCCCAATCCTAAAATACCCTTTTACCAAATGATGTATAAGGATTTGACTGTCAGAATGGTTCTCGTTTATGCCATGCCCGAAGCAGCCAGGCACAAAGCAGGACAAGATATTGCGGAATTATTGGAAGCTGAAAAACTCCAACACCGTATTGTACATACTTTACCGTTATCAGATATTGTAAAAGGTCATCAACTTATTGAACAGGGCGGTTTTTTGGGATGTGTGGTTTTGAATTGTAGTTAATAGTATACCATATTCTGTAACTCAAATAGCTGTCCAGATTACGAACATATTGCTGCAAATGGTTTAGATTTACCCCTGAATTCCGTTAGTTATATATAGGGTAATAATAGATTACAGGACTTACCATGGATATTTCGGATCGCATTGAAAAAATTAAGTCTCTCATAAAAGAACACGAATATAATTTCTATGTGATTAGGCGAAAAATCCATTTCCAGTGCCGAGATGGAAGTACTCAAACTGGAACTGGATCATCTCTTGCAAGAACAGGAAAATCTGGAAACGGTCTGTTAATATTTTGCCAATTGCAGGTTTAGCAGACAAAACGCGTGACCGCGAATCTACGAATGTACTTTCCTCTTTTGGTCTTTAACTATTCCTTAAAAATATCCCTATTTTTTTAAAGCAGCACGCACCTGTCTTAGAAGCAATGCAATAACGAAAACCATAAACATGGCTGCCAACTCAATAAGTCTGCCTGGTTCATAGGGCAGCCAGTACATAGTCCATCCAAAAAAGTTGACCAGTTTTTCCAGGAAAGCCAGTAATAACAACAAAAGAGCAAATCCAAAAAAAAGATGATAGCCCCAGTTACTTAGTTTCTCGAGCATGATATATCTCCCTATTAAATTCAATTTCTTGGGATAGCCATAGCGTTTTCGACTATCCTGCGATTCTCGAAATCAACCCGCACCATGCGGATTGTTCCTGCATCGTCAACAAACCACAGTTGAGCAAATCCGGGATGGGCCCCGTTAGCCGTGACCTGGAATAAAGGTCCGTAACTGGCCGGGATTGCTGAAAAGTCCGTAACTTTGATCGTTTGCAGCTGATTATGACCCTTGGCAGGAACCACTTCGCGGCAGGCATAAAACATAAAAAAGAGACACAGCAATAAGGCAAAAATGAATGACTGTTTAATTAAACGTATAGTCATTTAACACCTCCTTTTATTTAGTTGTAATTTTTTTAGAGTCCGGAAAAATCTCAACAATAAGCGGGCAGTTTTAATATAAAATAGCCCAATAACAGGCTGTAATATCTGACATATTTGGGAATTCACATAAAGAATACCATCAGAATGATGCTAAAGCAAGGAAAAACAGTATTCGGCGAGGAATTTGCCAGTGCTGCAATAAATTATTTTAGTGGGAGTGTAATGCTAAAACGGCAATATTCGCCCTCTTTGAAGTCAACCGCAATAGAGCCCTCATATTGCTTTATTTTGTTCTTAATTATATCCATACCTACTCCACGGCCTGCTTCAAGTGTGGCATGTTTAGACGTGGTAACTCCGGCAGCGTAAATAATTTCTGACAAGGCTTGTTTGTCCCAGTTCTCAATTTCTTCTTTCTGCCATTTTCCCAGTTCCAGGGCCTTTTTGCTAAGCCCTTGCAAATCAAGGCCCCGCCCGTCATCTTCAAAAACAAGACACAAGCTGCCGTTCTGCTGATAGTTTTCTATTTTAATCCTGGCCAGCGCATCTTTACCCGCTTTTTCTCTTTCTTCAGCTTGCTCAATGCCATGGTGCATGCTATTGCGCACCAACTGTACGAGAATATCACGAATCAGCAGGCGGTGATAATTGGGGATGATTTCTCCCTTGAAATTATCGGTAACCAGGTTCACTTTTTTATCATATTCGCCACTCAGCTTGGCCACAAGCTTTTGCAAAGATTTAACCAGGTTATCATGCTCGTAATTTCGTTTAGGCCGCAGATGGTCTTGCACTTGGCCCAGCTGCTTTATTAGTTCCTGTACTTCATCCTGCGTGCGTACTAAATCCTCCACCTGGTTGGATAAATCATTGATATGGTTTTTGTTAAGCTTTTTTACATCCTTTATTTTTTGAATATAGTTTTCTGCTTTATGCGCTTTCTCGGCGAAAAATTCTAATTCCAGCAAACTGGCATTGCCTTTAATATTATGCAGCAGACGGTAAATGTGATCAAAGCTTTGGACTGCACCATCGGAAATATGAACCGATTTTAATTCCGACAATATCTGTGCAGTCTCTTTTGCAGCGCTGTTTAAAAAATCGCTCAACATAGCCGGATCGACATTTAATATAGCCAGCAGCAAATCCATTTTTCTTTTATTTTCACTTCTGGATTCTTCAAGGTCCTTTTCAAGATATATTTTTTCGGTAATGTCACTTACCGTAGCTATAATTATTTCCGTTGTTTCGTTTTCTTTAATGCGCCGGAAATCAAAAGCCAGATATTTAGTTAGCGCTTTGCGCGCACCCTTAATTTTAAACTTAAATTCAATTTCGGACAGTGGATTCAAATCTGCCAGTGTGTCTTCAAAAATGGAATCATCAAATAAGAGTTCAAGATAATGCGTAACATCCTCAACAGTTTTTTTGTCCACTTTAGATTTTAAATAATCCACAAATGACTTTTTGCCAAGCTCTTTTTCTTCCAGGATATCTTCCAGCGCCGCCGAATATTGGGATTCGATAGCAAGATCTTTATTCAGCAGGAAAAGCCCTTCTTTCACATTCTGTAAAATATCATCCGTTTCCCTTTTTGCGTGGCGTAGTTCTTCTTCTGCTTTTTTACGATCATTAATCTCGCACTGCGCCTGGTCGTAGAGCCGCGCGTTATCTATTGCCGATGCTATATGTGTGCTCAGTGTTTCTAAAGCAGCAATATCCGATTGTTCAAAAGTATTTTCCCTGTCGCTTTGAATATCAAGGACACCTATCACCTTATCACCGCTTATAATAGGAACGGATAATTCAGACTTTGTTTTTTCATTAGAACGCAGAATAAAGGTTGGATCTTTGCTTACATCAGCGCTAACCTGAATCTTTTTTGTGGCAGCGGCTTTGCCGATTAAACCTTTCCCTTTTTTTACTTTCATACCACTAAACGTATCTTTAAAATCGCTGGCTAAAGACCTTAAAGTAAAAATATCGCCTTTTTTATTGGGCAGCAGCAGTGAAACAGCGTAATATTTAAAGGCTTCGTAAATGGTATTGACAATCTCGCTCAATAAGGCGTCCAACTCCAGCTGGCTGCTTAAGCGCTGGCCGGTTTCATAAAGCAAGGTGGCCTGTTTGGTGCGTTTTTTAACATTCTCTTCCAGTTCCCTGCTGCGCTCCTCAATGGACCGCACACGCGCGCGGTAAATGAAATAGATAGCCAGCAGTACAATGATCAGCATTAAAGCGCGAAACCACCAGGTTTGCCAGAATGGGGGATGAATGATCAATTGTATATAGGTTCCTTCTTCGTTCCACACACCGTCAGAATTGGAAGCTTTTACTCTAAAGATATAATCCCCAGCTGGAATATTTGTATAGCTGACAAAACGCCTGCTTCCTATATAATTCCAGTCGCTATCAAAATTTTCCATAAAATAGGCATACTGGTTTTTCTCAGGTGCTACATAATTCAGTGCGGCAAACTCAAATGAAAATACTTTTTCCTGAAACGAGAGTTCAATGCGCTGTGTCTCTGCAATCGATTTTTGCAGGATGATCTGGTTATTTATTTTTTGAGCAATAGGTACAGCTTTATTAAAAATTTGAAAATCAGTAATCACCACCGGCGGAATATTGGGATTATCTACTATTTCGGCCGGGAAAAATTTGTTCATACCATCGATGCCGCCAAAATACATGGCGCCATCTCTGCTTTTAAAATAGGCTCCACCATTGAATTCATTGCTCTGCAGACCATCATTGACATCGTAATTTTTAAACTCTTCCGTTTGCGGATTAAATTTGGCAATGCCTTTGTTGGTGCTTAACCAAATATTTCCCTCTTCATCACCCAGAATACCATACAGTGTTGAATTGGGCAGACCGTCCTGTTCGGTATAATTGGTAAAGCGCTGTTGTTTGCGGTCAAATTTGTTCATGCCGCCGCGGGTACCAAACCACATAAAACCCTGTGCATCTTCATAAATGGTATAGACATTATTCTGACTTAAGCTGTATGGATTTTGGTCATCATGTTTATAATGTTTAAAGTTGTCTTTATCCCTGTCATACAGTTCCAGTCCGCCACCATCGGTGCCAATCCACAACATACCCGATCGATCTTCATATATAGCGTAAATATAATCGTGTGATATAGAGCTGTTATCCCCGGCGTCATGCCGGTAATGCCTGAATTTCCCGTTGCGCGGATCAAACCTGTTCAGTCCACCGCCGAGGGTTCCTATCCAGATATATCCAAAACGATCTACCTTAACAGGACGAATGACATCACTGCTTAAACTATTCGGATTCTCCGGATCATGGCGATATCGAGTGATGCGGCCTGTTTTTGAATTGAGCAAGTTAAGGCCCCCGCCGTCTGTCCCAACCCATATATAACCTTTTTTGTCCTGCTGTATCGCGCGGATATAATTGTGACTCAGACTGTTGGGATTGAGCGGATCATTGCTGTAATTGGTGTAGATGCCAGTTTTAATGTTAAAATGATCCAGACCGCCTCCGTCTGACCCGATCCACAGGTTGGCCTTATTGTCCTCAGTAATAACTCTTACAGCATTATTATTTATGGAATTCGCATTAGGTTTATTACGAACAATAGTAAATTTTTTCTTTTCGCGATCATATTTGCTGATACCGCCGCCCTTCGTACCAATCCACAATACACCGGAGCGATCTTCATAAATGGAATATACATCATTATTGGCAAGCGAATTGGGGTCACTGGGATTGGCAACATAACGGGTAAAACCTACAGGGCGTCCCTTTTCCGGTGGGACAAGTTTATTTAAACCATTACCATCGGTGCCGACCCATAAGTCACCTGATTTATCTTCAAATATGGCATTGATATCATTGCCACTGATACTGTAGGGATTGCTGTAATCGCGTTTAAAGACCATAAAAGAGACTGAGTTGCCGTCATTCGTTTCCAGGCGCTTGTTTAATCCTCCGCCGTAGGTTCCAATCCATAACAAACCCTTACTATCCTGGAACAAGGTAATAATATGGCTGCTGCTTAAGCTGCGCCGTTTATAGGGGACAGCATAAAAACGCGTAAAAGAATTTGTGGCGGGATCAAATCTATTGAGTCCATTATCGGTTGCTACCCACAACACACCGGCAGTATCGCACAGAACATCATTTACATTATTGTGGCTTAAACTGTTTGAATCGGAATTGTTTTTATAAACAGTGAACGTTGCTTTAACAGGATCAAACATATTGAGCCCACCTCCCAAAGTTCCCAGCCAGATATTACCTTTGGCATCTTCACAAATGGAAGTAACACGGTTATTGCTGATACTGTTTTTAGCGGAGGGATTATGCATGTAGGAAATGAAATTTTCTCTGTCCGGATTATAAAGGCTTAACCCGCCGCCATCACTGCCAATCCATAACCGGCCTTGTTTATCTTCAAACATATCCAGAATATAACTTGCGGTAATTGAAGAAGAATCTTTCAGGTTATGCTTAAATACTTTAAACGTATAGCCATTATAGCGATTAAGGCCGTCTTCTGTGCCAAACCACATGAATCCTTTGGCATCCTGATGAATACAAAAACTGGTATTTTGCGACAGGCCTTCTTCAATACCTAACTTCTGAAATATTATCTGATCATCGATGGCTGCAGATGCAGAAGTATGTAATAAAATTATACTCAAAAAGGTTATTGAAAAGACTTTAAAATAAAAAGAGAACATTGCTGAATTTTTTATAAATATTTTTGCGATCCATTCCTACCCCATTACGGAAAATACCCTGTTTTTATACATCGAACTTTTTTGTGTGGTGTTTAGCAACAAATGAATT
>CAVRRG010000042.1:0-31687 GCA_963723365.1 Calditrichota bacterium
TTCATAATTATCCTGAATATATTATTTTCACCTTTTAAACACCTTTCTTTAATTAGTACTTCAAATTAGATTTATTCTTGTTTATATTCAAAATTTAGTTAATTAAAAAAAGTTTAAAATGTTCAAAAATTGCGTGGAACACCAAAGTTATAGAGTCCCTATTTAGTGCCTTTTTATTGCTACAGCGTGGAACATATTTAATTTTTTAGAAAATGCAATCAAAAAAATGAGCGCTTAAATCAAGTGTATTAATGGTTTTAACTGAAACAGATCATCTGTACCATCATCTTTTTTATTGAATTACGCATATTGTGCTTGACAAATATTTAACCAATCCATTACTATGATATAGCAGGGAATTGGGGCTGTGGATAAGATGTGGAAAAGGGCAAGTAATCCACAATTGGGTTTTCCTTTGGTAAAAGCGGGGATTTTGGGGTCACAAATAAAGAAACATGCCAAAGCTTTAATTTTCAATCATTTACATAGCCATTTATTAATAGAAAGCAAAACTAATTTTAATAAAGAAAGTTTCTTTTTTTAATGTTTTACTTTAGAAAAATTGTGGATAAAGGATTATTTGATGCCCGTTAAAGAACCGTTGAAGTTCGCCCCGTCAAAGGATGATACATGGGGTTTGATTATTGATGTAATTAAACAAAATATTAATAAGAGAAGTTTTAGTACATGGTTCGCACCGATTGAAGTCATTGAAATCTCTGACGGAACTATTGAATTAAAGGTTCCCAACAAATTTTTTTGGGAATGGATTGACAATCATTATTCCTCTCTCTTACAAAATGCCATAACCCAGGTTTTAGGAGATACAAAAACGGTTAAGTATATCGTTGATCATAATAACTCAGAAAATGGCTCTCCGTATACATCTATTGATTGGCAAAGCTCACAATCCACAAACAGGATTGAAGTCGTTTCACAAAAATTAGATTTGACTTTTTGCACACGGATAAATGAGCGTTATAATTTTGATAATTTTATTGTTGGTGATAATAACAATTTTGCGACAGCGGCGGCTAAAGCGGTTGGAGATTTGCCGGGTAAAACAAATTATAATCCTTTAATTATTTATGGCCGCACGGGTTTAGGAAAAACACATCTTGTTCAGGCAATTGGTAACCATGCTTTAAGAAAAAACCCCTCAACTAAAGTGTACTATGCATCGAGTGAAACATTTACCTCGCACTTTATCAATTCCATACAACAAAATAAAGTTTCCGATTTTTCCGCCTTTTACAGATCTTGCGATATTTTATTATTAGATGATATACAATTTTTTTCAAATAAAGGTAAAACTCAAGAAGAATTTTTTCACACCTTTAACGATTTGCATCAAAATGGGAAACAAATTGTTTTAACATCAGACAGACCCATAAATGAACTCGTTGCGTTGGAAGAAAGACTCATTTCAAGATTTAAATGGGGTTTAGTTGTTGATATTCAACCTCCTGATTTTGAGACACGCCTGGCCATCTTGCGAGAGAAATGCGATGAGAGTGAATTAAATATTCCGGCTGATGTTCTGGAATATCTGGCCGTTAACCTTGTCGACAACGTGCGCGAACTGGAAGGCGCCCTTACTAAGATTATGGCACAGGTAACTTTTACCGCTGCCGAACCCACCATTGAATTGGCCAGAAACATCGTTTCAGAAATTGCGAAACCAGATATGCGTATTTTAAATATTGATACAATAGTTGAGTATTGTGCTAAAATCTTTGATATTTCAAAAGATCATATCCGGGCTAAAAGCCGTAAGAAAAATATCGTAAAAGCCAGACAGGTAGCCATGTACCTTTCAAAAAAATTAACCAATCATTCCCTGGTATCAATCGGTTTACATTTTGGAGGGAGGGATCACTCAACAGTTATTCACAGTATTGATATGGTTTCGGATCAAATCAGCAATGAATCTGCCTTTAAGAATAAAATTGCAGGTATGAAAAAGCATTTGGAATATAACAAATAGCCGGTTTCCATTTAAAAATTTACAAAGTCCAGATCCGGAACGTACTCAGTCAAACCCCAAAAGAAAGCATATCTGTACATTTCTTGTAAACTATCCAGATAATCTCCATCAAATGAATTTTTAACGTTATTGATAAGATACTCTTCTACCGCTTTAATTTTTCGGGAATCATAATCTGTCCAGATATTATTTATATTTTTTATTCCTGTCTGATACGATTCCAAAATTGACTGCAGATCTTTTTTTTCCATTGATAATTCATTAGCTATCCAAAAGCCATTTACTAACGGTAGTTCTGTTAACTGCTGCCATTCTTCACTGATATCTATAAAACTTTTATTGTTTTCGGATTCTTGCAATGCCCTTTCGCCGGTCACTAAAACCGCATCAAAGTCATTTAACAAAGTTTCCGTTGGTCCTTCTGTCTCTATGTATTCAGGATCCAACTGATAGATTTCTTTCATTAATATTTTTAAAACTAAGTGCGCTGTATTGTTTCCTTTTAAAATCGCAATTTTTCTGAACACGGGTAAGTTGCTATTAAAAAACAAAAGATTACTTTTTGCCGGGATATCATTCGCTTTACAGAGTGCTGGGATTAAAAGCCAGCCTCCTTTGAGTAAGGCAAAATCTGCTGCAGAAATCAGAGCGTAATCAACCGCACCCTGAGATACCCAATTAAATATATCATCCTGACTGCCTTTATTTATTTTATAGGCATCATTTTTAAATAAATTATAGCCAAGTACTTTGTCTTCTAAAGCGTTGCCAATGGCAATATTCTTAGTTGAGGATAGTGGTTTTTGTTTTGGCGTCCGGCTAAAAAGGTTTTCAGGATTCATGCTATTTAAGTGATATATGAGGCCACTTTTTTATAAAGTTTAAAAGAAGGAAAATTAATTATTAGGGAATAAATACCTACCAGGCTGTATAAAATAAAAGTTTTAATAAATGGGACCAGAATAAAGTGCACAAATGCCACAAGAATTACTAAGTCGGCCAGGAACCAGACAATTAAAATCACCGAATTCATGGTTAGTATAGATTTTGCCAGAAGCAGATGTGTGTCATTCCTCTGGTCTAAAAATGAAAATATTTCCCAATCAATTTCACGGGTAGATTTGCGGCCTTTCTCAACAATTTTAGAAACCGTCAGGTAAGATCTTTTTAAAAAGAATATAATAATCAGCAATAAAAACAGGGTAATCAGGGTAATTTTATCTGCAGCAAATGGATCTACCATAGGAATTGGCAAAATTACTTCAAAATAGGCCAACAGAATTGAAATGAATATTAATAATATCATTCCGGAAAAAACGGCAAACCATAAAAAGCGGTATTTTTGATAAATCTGTAATAAACCGGATTCTATTTCATCAGTCATAATTTTAATCCCCGATAAAAAGGTTTTCCTGAAAAACAGGCAATTGCTTTTTTTTGTTTTTAAGTTCGCGCTCTGTATTTGCAAATAAAGGACTAATCTCTGTATTCGGAAAATTATTACTAAAATCTGGAACATTCAAACCGGCATTTTTCAACCATTTTAAATATAAACGACTCATATCTTTGATAGCTGTTTCTTCACTATCCACTCCGGATTTATTTTTTAAGGGGCTAAATTCATCTGCTCTGGATACTTCGAGAGATATTGTACGATCACAATGTTGCAAGGCATCAAAAACAAAAGTTTCAAACTTATATCCATTGTTCGTATCGCTTTTAATTGGCAAACCTTCCTTATTAATGTATGGAATCTTTTTTTCTGCGATGTGATATGGCAATCTAAATCCTCTTTTATTTATTTTTTCAATAAAACTCACATCAATTAAATGAATTGCTATTGAGCCAGCCCAATACTTCAACGCCCCGTTCTCGTCTAATGCATAAGTGTCTTCAGCGCTTAAGTCGCTATATTCAACAACTCCCGTTTTTCCATTTAACGAGCATATTATCCCCATCTTCTCTTCAGGATAAGCTTTGCGGACAACCTTATTACTCATCTGGGATTTATAAGCAACGTGGTATCCAATAAATGCAGGATCACAAATATGAGTCAAAACATTATCTACCTGAAAATAAAAGATCGCTTGAATACCACGATTTTTCATATCTTGAAAGGCATTGCTATCCCAGATAGCCTTTAAAGAGCCGCCATGTCCATTGGGATTCATGAAAATCTTATCTCTGGCCTCCAGTAACAGTTTACCTTTTTTATCCAAAGCGGCAATCATTTCCTGTTTAAAAAACATCACATTCTTTTTGTTTAGCCCAAAATAGTGATTGTTTTCAAAATAGGTTATCGTTTCATCATGATTTCCAACACTGGTCATTATATACCATGGGATAATAGTATTATATAGACGATTATATGCTAAAATCTTTTCGGCATGCAGCTGAAATAATGATTTCTTTTTAACGGGTGTGATAGGGTAAATACCTTTTGGGCCATCAAATCCCAGGCGTGAGCCTTGTCCCCCGGCCACAAGAAAAGCAGCAATTTTGCCTGATCTAAGCAACTCCTCACCTTTTAATATCATCTCAGGATCTCTTTTCGCGCGATCAGCAAAAGAAATAACATCTGTCCGTTCAATAACTATTGACTGGGAAGAGTCTTTTTTTAAAGTGGCTTGTTTATAAAGTTGCTTTAACAAAGTAAAATCAATTGATTCTATTTGGGAAAGAAATTTTTTCCTTTGCTCATCATTATAGGAATCCCAAAAGCGTAATATATGATTTTGATTATTATCTTCGAGAAGTTTTTTTATCCGACCAATAGCCATAGCTTAAAATAATATTAAAATTTTCGGTAACTATAAAATTAGGAATATATGAACTAAAATAAAAATATATTGGAGAGACTTTTATACAAATACATCCATAGTAAGTAATGTTAAGTCATCAGAAAAAATTGTTTTACCCGAAAACTTTTTTAATTCGGCGGTCAGTGCTTTCAGAAAATCATTTTGATCGGTTAAAGCATGTTTTTTGAGACTTCTTTTAATCCGGGCCTCTCCAAATGCTTCATTTTTTTTATTTATTTCTTCGTTAAGCCCGTCTGTATAGATGAGTAGCCGGCACTTTTCATTAAAGTCGAATTCTTTGGTTTCATACGTTATTCCATTATCGACTGCACCTAACAAAAATCCTTCAGAATCAAATTCAATTATTTTACTATTTTTGTAGCTGTATAATAATGGCTTAGGATGAGCAGCATTGCTATATATAAATTTATTTTTATGAAGATCTACTATTCCATAAAAAGATGTAAAGAAATCACCGGTTTGCAGCACATGACAGAAATCCTGATTCAATTTTTTAAATACGCTGCCCGGATTCATATCAAAAGATGAATATTTACTGAGGGTCATTTTAAACATCGCTGAAAGCATCGCGGAAGAAACCCCGTGCCCTGATGCATCCGTAACCAGGATACCCACGAATCTTTCATTAATCATAAAAACATCATAAAAATCACCTCCAAGCTGGCTGGAGGGTGAAAAAGAAACGGCAAATTTATACTTTTCGATCTGTGGTAAGTATTCCGGAAGCAAGGAGTTCTGAAACTCACCCGCTTTTACAAGATCACTTAACAGGTTTTTATTTTGCTCTTCAATTATATCTTTTTGAGATTCTACTTTTTTAAAAGCCATTTTTAAATCTTTGGCTTGTTTTTCCAGCATCATATTCTGTTTGGTAATTTTCGCCAGCAGTTCAATTTTATCAATACTTATTGCCAGATATTCAGCAATGGTTTCAAGCATGAAGATATCACTGACATCCAAATCCAGTTTTTCACTGTTCTCAACATGCAGAACACCATAAGTTACTTTGTTAGATTTTATAGGAAAAGTGTATGAACTGAAAACATCATTACCCAATACCCTTTTTACTTTTTTTTCTTTTTTAAGCTCTTTGCATAAATTTTTCTCGCCATTTTTAAATACTTTGGTAATGGGACTATTATTAATTTCAACATGCGATCCCAAAGGATATTTAATCAACACCTCATTGATCAATATACCTGATGCTGCTCTTAGATTTAGTGCCCCTTTTTTACCGTGCCCAAGCAGGAAAAATATATTTGCAGATTCATAAAACGTTTTTACCAGGCGCTTGCTGACAAAGTCTATTAAATCATCTACATCTATACTGGCAGCGACCTGCTTACCAATTTCGTTTATTGTTTGCACCTGCATATAACGTTTTTCAAGCAGCTGGTCGCTATTGGTTTTATCCGTTATGTCATAAAAACTTTCAATACCGCCAATAATGTTGTTTCCCTGATCCAGTAATGTGTTTGCCGTTCTATTTACATAGCGCATTTCCTGGTTTTTTGTTAAAATTTGGCCAACAATACTTTGTGCCTTAACGTTGGAAACATCCACATTCTCAGCATCAATCAGATGATTATCAAATACAAAAATCTCTTTTACTGATTTCCCTATTGTCTCCGCTTTTGCATATCCGGTTATTTTTTCAGCTGCTTCATTCCAGGATTGAATTACACCATTATTATCATAAGTCATTGTTGCATTGGGAGAATTTTGCAGAATTGTTTCAAGGTAATCGCGCGAATGATGCACATCCTTAAATAAATTTTCCAACTCCTTGGTATAGGTTTTAATATCATCTTTCAATTTTAAATGTGATTCAGACTTTTTTACGGAATGCAGTAATATCTCAAAATCGATTGGTTTTAGAAGAAAATCCGAGGCATTATTCTGTAAAGCAGTAATAGCCATTTTCATATCCGCATGACCGGATAAGACAATTATTTCTGTTTCACTATCGGTTTCACGGATTTTACTTAGAAATTCTATCCCATTCATGCCTTTCATAACTATATCTGTTATTATGATCCTTGGTGAATGGATATTATATATCTCCAGCGCTTCAATGGCTGTGGGAGCAGTATAAACATAATAGTTCTCACTGGATAAGTATTTCTCAACTGCTTTTGTCATTTGGATTTCATCATCCACAACTAAAACAGAAATTTTATTTTTGTCTGTTCTTTGTTTAAAATCCAGTTGAGACTCTTCTTTGAAAACTTCAAGCCAGCCCATATTATCCTTTAACAGTAATAAGAAATCATCTATTATAAATTCGGCTTTTTTTCATGCAGCTTGATATTTTGACTTTGATTGGAATATATTTTTACATTGCTAAAATAAAAAAAGGCATACCTGGTTAAAAAGTATGCCTTAGATGTGGAATTCTGCTTTAAAACCTAGAAATCAACGCCAATTGAGAAGTAATGTCTGGCTCTGGAAGATTTTTTAAAATTATATTCCCAGGACAAATCATACTTAAATAAAAATCCTAAAGCTAACCGCGCCCCTGTTCCATAACCGATAAACAAGTCATGCGTTTTACCGTCCCTGACTCCTTTAAATTTATCATTAGAATCCCAGGCACTACCTATATCTGTAAATAAAACACCCTGAATATAACCAAATTGAATAGGCGGCAAACCTAAACCAAAATTTGTTATAAGAGGAAATCGCAATTCTGAATTCATCAGGGCAAAATTCTTGCCGACTTTCTCATAAAAGCGAGCACCCCTGACAGGGGTGACAAACTCAGAAAAATAAACGTCTTCAATATTTCTTAACCTATCATCAGAGCTGCGATTAAATTTACTATTAATCCAATTGGGCACGCCTCCAAAAAAGAACTGTTGTGGATTATTGCCAAAACTTGTTCCAGCTGTCATCCGCAAAGCAATACTATAGAAATCATGAATCTTAAAGTATTTTCTAAAATCTGCCTTCAAAGTTGTAAATTGAAAGCTATTCGAACCATATTTTGGGCTTGTTGTCAAGCCCACCATACCCCTGAATCCCCTGTTTGGACCACTTAAATAATAAGGCCATTCCGAAGTGTCATGAATTAAGTAAATACTTGGAAGTATGCTGCTAATTTTGTCAGAACTTGATAATTCGCTGGAATTCAGATTTGTTCTCTCAATACTTGCATTCATTTGAGATAAGACTCCTGTTACCCTGCTAAATTTACTAAATGGCCTGGAGGCAATTATATCAAATCCATAATTTCTGTAACGGGTAAGGCTTCCGTCAAAGCCGGCATAGGTATTGCCAAGATGAAAAGCACGAATCCCGTAATCGATTCTATCAGCCAGATATAAGTAGCGCGCTGTGATATAACTATTCCTTAAATCAAACACCAGGTTGGTACCTAAATCTATTTGGTGATTACCCAGTACATCACTGTAAGAGAGTGAAGTCCAGCCCTGGAAACCCCAAATTGTGCTGTAACCTGCCTGGCCGTTTATTTGATCCGCAGAAAATTTTACGCGATAATTTCTTATTTTATATTTACCATCATTTCTTTTGTATTCATCTTCTTTTAAAGACACATCAACTTGTTTTTTTGTGCTCCTTCTATTTAAATCAGCGAAAACATATTTACCATAATTGCTTGTTTTGGGTATTTCTACTTTTACGTAACTGGAATCTGGTTCGTCATCGGGTTCCACTTTGCCAATAGTGCTTAATAAACTATTACTATCTTCAAGTTTTTTGAAAAAAACTGTTTTTTCTAATTCAACTTCCTTTAAATCAAACGGATTTTTTATTACATATAAATCAAAGCCAAGTTCACTAAATGATGTAAATACAAGTGTCTGACCTTTTTTATCAATTGATAATTGAAAGGCCCCTGTCAAAAGGTTTGAAACAGCATATTTCTCATTTGTTTTTAAATCATGAATGTAAATATTTGATATGCCATTTGCATCGCTTACATACATTAAATTGCTATCATCTGGAGAGAAAATTGGATCAGTCTCCAGAAAAGGCGTGTCTGTAATTCGGCTTACTTCTTTTGTTTCAATATCAACAATGTAAATATCCGTGTTCTCATAATTGTGATCAGGCATTGTGAATTCATTGGCAACCTCCCGGGAAATATGCTCGCCCCTTTCGGACACAAAAGCTATTTTTGTCCCGTCGTTCGACCATCGCGGATATTCATCTGAATAGTAATCATCTGTAATTTTTTCAACTTCTTTCGTTTTAATGTTGAACGTATATAAATTGCCCGCTCCGTTATAATTGCCAATAAAAGCAATTTTGTCGCCCTTGGGAGACCACGATGTTGAAAAAAGTCCATCCAGATCAAATTTGTGTTGTTTAATCTCCTTTGTATAAATATCATATATATATAAGGCATCCTGGTCGCCGGCTTTTGCTGAAAAAGTGAGCTTTGTTGCATCAGGAGACCAGCCGATACCGGGGCTTAACCAATGCAATTCTTCAAAATTAACATCCGAGGCACCCTCAATGACCTTTTCGATATTTTCGTTGTCAAGCATATCCATAACAAAAATACCTTGTTTTCCACCTCGATTTGAAAGAAATGCAACTTTTTCTCCATTGGGTGATAATGCCGGGCTTATATTGAGATAACTTTTGTCTTCTTTATGATCTGTAATAGCGCGCGCAAAATCCTCTGATTCATCTCTGTTGGCAATATCAGGCCAGTATTCTTTACGCATCCTTTTTTGCCAATCTTCAAGAAGCTCTTCAACTTCAATTCCTAATGCCGATTTGAAGGCATTCTCAAAACGAAAACTTCCTTTTATTTTATGTAATATCTCACCAATTTTTTCATTCCCATATTTTTCGGCTATATAGCGGAAAAAACTGTTACCGCCATAATAAGCTCCAAAGCTGCTCAATCCGGAAACCAGGTAGTTACCAATAGTCGCATCTCGTACCATCATATCCGTTTTGGTATTCCATCTTTGCGAGAAATATTCGGCAAGCCCTTCGGCAAACCAGGTAGGCACCTGCGCTATTTGTCCGGAAATTAGTGATTGCACAGATCCGCCATACAGCATATCATTCATTACGGCATGCACTAATTCATGATGAATTACGTGTCTAAACTGCGCATATGATCCTTCAAATGGCACAACAACCCTGTTCTTATATAACTCGGTAACTCCTCCGACACCCTCAGGCATATATACATCCACTACATTGGTTTGCTGAAAATCGTTATGAGATTTATATAGAACGATAGAAACTCTTTTACTCAATTCATAGCCAAAATCCCTCTTTAACAGCACGTAAGCGTCTTCTGCGACTTCCGCTGTAAATACGCCAATCTCATAACCACCGGGATAAAAATAAATATCAAAATGTTCTGTTTGCAGAAAATGCCAATTGAAATCACGGTATTGAACTTTGTTTTGGCCAAACATTTGAGCACTTAAACCTAAAGGCAGGCTAAGACAAAAAATTAATACAAAACTCTTTAAAACAGGTTTTAACATAAGTACCTTCCAACTGATGTTTTAAACAAACGGTTGTTTAAAAATAATATATTGTAATCTTAACGCAAATATTTATAAATTTTCATATGTTTTTTAAAACAAAACTATTATCAAAAATTATATGTGTTATTCTGTTTACGTCACTTTTCATATCTTGTTCAAAGAAATCTGATAAAATTGAAGCTCCGGACAAGATTGATTTTGTTTTAAGTGAACTTATGGTCGTTGAAAGTATGTCTATATCCGATAGTTTGAAAGCATCATTAATAAATAAAAAATTAAAGGAAAACGATATTACTATTCCCGAAATCAGAAATCATATTAAAAGCCATAAAAAGAATCCTGAATACTGGAAAAACACATATAACAGAATTAAAAAAATCATTGAGGAAAATTAAGTTAAATTATTCAGAATTTTTTTTATCCTTCAACTCACTATTTAAAAGAAAATAACTCCAAAGTACAGAAGCTAGCGACGGCGCATAATCTACAATTCCCCTTTGAGTCAGATTGCCGTTTTTAGAAATTGCTTCCGGAATGTAATTAATCATGCCGGAATTGATAATCTCAACCAGCGGCATAAAATAAGCTTTTAGCTCCCTGGCCTTTTCCTTTTTGTTCTTAGATAATTTTAATGCTGTTTTAACATACAAATGAATGACCCAGGGCCAGATTGCCGAGTTATAAAAGGCTGCGGTTTTTCTGTTAATTGTATCCCGGGGATTTGGTTTTTTTACTCCAAAAGCTGATTTAACTCCATAAGGAGTTAACAAATTCTTCTCAATTTTGTGAAAAATACTGCGGCTTGTTTCAACTGCTAAAGGCGAAAATGACAAGGAAACGGCAAGCAACTGATTAATTCTGAAATCAGAATTTTTTATATCCTGAAACAGGTAATCAAATAGTTTATCTTCTTTTTCGAGAAATGTTGCTAAAAATGATTTTCGGGTCTTTTCAGCAAGCCGTGCATATTTAGCTGATTTCCTGTTTTTTCCCAGATCACCTGCTATTTTCTCTATTATACATAATGCATTATACCACAGAGCATTTATTTCCAGTAATTTTCCAAATCTCAAAACCTCTTTATTAAATGTGGTTAAAGGAATCCAGCTTGTGGACAAGTCTTTATTACCACAAAAAATCAAATCATCTTTATCTAAATAGATATTATTAAGTGTCCCTTTTTGATATGACTCAGCAATATTTAAATAAATATCAAAAACATCATTCTTGAAAAAATCGATGTCTTTTGTTTGCTCGTAATAAGTATAACCAAGCTCAATTAACCATAAGCTAAGATCAGCCGCGGAATAATGGTTTTTCTCTCTAATATATGGTGAATGGACCGGTAGTAAGCCGTCCTGAATTTGTCCTGTTAAGGCTAAATAATTTTCTTTAAATTTGTCATACTCTTTATTCACCAGGAATAAACCCGGTAATGAGAATATTATATCACGGGTGGTATGAATATTCTCCATACTTGATCCCGAAACGACTGGGTTTTTACCCTTATAGCTTAATGATTTTTTAAGAGAACTTTCGATTCTGACAAACTCATTTTCTGTATCAAAAAATCCTTTACTCTGTTTTCTTGCTTCGATTTCATCTCGATACAGTGATTCGTAATTAAGGTTTTCAATTTCAAGGCTTGAAGTTGAGACATATAACTCTAATGCTTCGTATTGGTTTAAAGTTGTTTGAAAAAAACCAGGATTAAACAGGTGTTCCT
The DNA here is from genome assembly GCA_963723365.1 of Calditrichota bacterium. Classification (GTDB taxonomy): domain Bacteria; phylum Calditrichota; class Calditrichia; order Calditrichales; family J004; genus CAVRRG01. Next base: position 12,019 of record CAVRRG010000042.1, read on the forward strand.
CCAAGCTATCTTCATATTTTCCAATATCGTTTGGATAAATAAAATTTTTATACCAAAGGTTGGAATCTATAAATTCCCCGGAAGAATAAAATACATAAATTTCCGGCATATTTTGCTTCAATGCCCAGCGCACGAAATGCCCGCCTTGATAACTGTCGGTATTTAACCCCTGTAATTCTTTGGTAACAAGGGTACTGAAACGATCAGCAATAAAAGGTTTAATAATCAGGTTAACCGGAGTACCCTTATTTTTTAATTCATATCGTACAACAAGAATAGGCTGGTTAGAGAGCAAAAAAGAAGTTTTTTCTACAATTCTGCCTTCTATTTCATACGTAGTTTTTGGAAATGGATTAAGGGTGAACTTACTTATATAGTTATATCCCGCTGGAAATATTCCTCTTTGATATGTGTTTGTAGAGATTTCATATAATCGATTTTCGATAAAAACCGATTCCTCAAACTTTGATAATAGTACAACTTTTTTCTGATAGGAATTATCGGGTACTGCAAAAAGACCATGTTCACGACGTGTATTCATTCCTAAACATGTAGAAGATGAATAATATCCCAGTTTATTTCTTTCAAGCCATTCTAGCTGTTTAGATTTATCGATGTCCTGCAATAGTTCTTTTTCAAGAAAAAAATCCATCAAATACCCTTAAAAGGCTTTTCCTTAAGCCAAAAAATAAAAAATCTAATAAAATATACAATCGTGCAGAGTAAATATCATTGGAGGGAGTATTTATAAAATAAAACTTGAAAGGGCGTCATCCTGATTATCAAATATATCAAATATTCTATATAAGCGTGTTAATTCAAACATTGCTTTGACAGGAGGTTGAAGACCAACAATTTTCAGATCTCCACTTTTCATGGTTGTCTTCTTTAAGCCCGCTACTAAGGCGCCCAGGAAAGAACTGTCAACAAAATCACACTTACTTAAATCAACCACGACGTTTTGATTACCCTCATCGATCTTAATCAGCAACTGTTCTTTGAACTTGCTTGAAATATCAACTGTCGCCCTTTTATCAGTAACGCATGCCAACAGAATATCTTTCTTAATTTCAAAGCTGAAACTCATCAAATACTCCCGTCCTCATTAACTAAATATTTTAACCAACTATAATCATCGGTAATTAAATGAAAAATTAAAAATATATTTGCAAATAAATCAATTTTAGCAACAAGGAATCCTTTTTTTCTTTAATCTATAATCACTTCTTCGCCTAATCGTGCTGATTTGTATAAGGCGTCTATTATTTTCATAACAAACAGTGCATCATCGCCTGAAGACATGTTTTCTTCTTCACCACGCACAACTTTTATAAAATGATTCAATTCCCTATTATAGGCTTTTTTAAATAAATCGGTGGTAGAGTGATGCAATGGTGTAACATTGACCAGGTTGCCGTGCATTTCTTTATGAATTCTTAATGGATTTAATTTGGCGGCGCCTTTTTTACCAAAAATATTTGTGTACATCGTATCTTTTTCAAGATGCATTTTCCAGCTCATTTCAATAGTGATGGTCTGCCCTTTATCGGTTTCAATGACAGCCAGAGCAGCATCTTCAACCTCCATACCCGGATTTAAATGGTAATCATAGAGTTTAACCTTGTGAAGCTTTGGAAAATTTGAGATAAAAAAGGCTAAATCTAAAAGTTGAATACCTAAATCTATCAGAACACCACCACCCGATGATTTTTTTTCTGAATGCCAGCCCGGTATATCCCTTTTTGCCCATTTTTTAAGCCAACCCGTTTTGATATAAAAAATTTCACCCAGTTCATCTTTTGCTAAAAAACTCTGTAATAATTTAACATCGTCCCTGAAGCGATTATGCATACCAACCATCAATGTCAGTTTATTTTTCTTCGCGTAATCATTAAGCTTTTGAGTCTGCTCAGAATTCAGGGCCACCGGTTTTTCAACTAAAACATTTACTCCTTTGCTCAGGGCCAGCAGAGCCATAGGATAATGATGCAAACTGGGAGTACAGATATGTAACCCATCCAGGTTTTCCTTGTTAAGCATTTCATCTAGTACAGAATACCAGCGGGGTACTTTAAATTTTTCAGTAATACTTGCGGCCTTGCCTCTATCCACATCGCAGATGGCAACCAACTCCGCATTTTCCATTTTTATCCAGTTCGGTAAATGAGCTATTTGAGCAATAGCACCGGATCCTACCAGGGCAATTTTAAGTTTTTTCACTTTTACTCCTTAACAAATGCTTTATATCCAATAGTCTTTAAGATTTTTATTGCCTCGTGTGCTTTTTCAAGGCTTTCAAAAGAGAGCATAAAAACTCCGCCTTCCTGCTCTCTTATTTTTAATAATTCAATATCACGTATATCAATATTTTGTTCAAATAATGAAGCAGATATTTTTGCGATCACACCTTTCTGATCATCTACATAAACGAGTACTTTTGTCAGCGGTGATAAAAAACCTTTACTTGTTTTTGGAATGTAATTTCTAAAATCATTAGCGCTTGTAAAGCTCTCTTTAATATCCGAAAGGCTCTCTTTCTCATCTTTTAACTGCTTTATGAAAGCAGCGAGTGCCTGATCAATATTTCCTTTATTTGTATCAATAATATCCTGCCAAATATCGTGAGAACTTGAAGCTATGCGCGTCAGGTCCCTAAACCCGCCAGCAGCCATCTCAAAACAATATTCCAACTCCTTATTTTTCACGCCAACCATGTTTACTAATGCTACTGCAACCATTTGAGGCAGATGGCTGATCAGCGCCATTATTCTATCATGCGTCTCGGCATCTAAGAAAAAGATCCTGGCCTTTATGGCTTCTAATAATGGTATAAGACTGTCACTGATTTTCCGGTTTATATCCGCCCTTTGTTCGGCTAAAATATAAATAGCATTTTCATATAAAAGTGGATTAGCTGCTGCTATGCCGCTTTTTTCTGCACCGGTCATTGGATGACCACCAATGTATAAGCCGCTAAAATTAATCTCCCTGCAAAAATTTTTTAATTCGAATTTAGTACTACCGATATCCGTAACAATTGTATTAGCTAAAATAATGCCATTAAGATCCTGCAAATGTTGCTTAATAATTTTTATTGGAGTGGCTAAAAAAACTATGTCTGCCTCTCGACAATCTGCAGGCCAGTTTTTAATGCCCTGATCAATAAAACCGGAATCCAGGGCACGTGCAATGGTCTCCTGGTAATCATATCCCCAAATTTCTGCATCTTGTCTTGAACTTTTTATTGCCTGGGCTAAAGACGCTCCCATAACTCCTAAACCGGATATAACTATTTTCATCAGCCCTATGCTACTTTTCTGCCTATGACCTTGGCAATTACCCTTATTTGCTGCATCAGCTCTTCAAACTGATGCAAATACAAAGATTGGGCCCCATCAGACAGCGCCTTCTCAGGATTATTATGAACTTCTACCATCAAACCATGGGCGCCTGCTGCCACTGAGGCCCTGGCCATCGGAATAACCTTGTTCCTGATTCCGGTTCCATGCGAAGGATCTGCAAATATGGGCAGGTGACTTAATTTTTGAATAATGGGAATGGCACTGATATCCATGGTATTGCGCGTATATGTTTCGAATGTGCGAATACCTCTTTCACAAAAAATTACATTTTTGTTTCCGCCGGATAGAATATACTCTGCGGACATTAGCCATTCCTGAATTGTCGCAGCAATACCCCTTTTCAAAAATATCGGTTTTGTTGTTTTAACGCCTAAGGCTTTTATAAATGAAAAATTCTGCATGTTTCGTGCACCTGCCTGGATAATATCGGTGTAGTTATTGATGAGATCAATCTGATCTTTATCCATAGCTTCGGTTATCATAACAAGATTGTATTTATCGCAAGCTTCGCGCATTATTATCAAGCCTTCCTCTCCCATACCCTGAAAGGCATAAGGAGAAGTTCGCGGTTTAAAAGCGCCGCCCCGTAAAACTTTTGCGCCTGCTTTAGCCACACTTTCGGCAATCGTAAACATCTGTTCACGTGATTCGATGGAACAGGGTCCGGCCATGACAATAGTTTCATCACCTCCAAATTCAACATCTTTTATCTTAAAAATAGTATCGTCTTTCTTGAATTCTCTGCTTACCAGTTTGTATGGTGCTGTTATACGATAGGCATCGGCAACACCATCCATAACCTGCAGATCGCGTTCGTCGAGCTTATTTGTGTCGCCAATTACACCAAGTAAAGTGTGATCTACCCCGGTAGAACGATGAATATCGAAGCCTTCGTTATCTAATTTTTTAATTATTACTTCTATAGCACTTTCGGAGGCATTTTTCTCCATTATTATAACCATTAAAAAAACTCCTTTACATTCTATTTTTGTCTAAATATGTTTGTAAAATATTCGCAGCTGCAATCTGGTCAATGATATCCCGGTTTTTACTGGCCTTTTTATTAACTCCCTTAAGTATATTTTCTGCCAGTTTGGTTGTCAGCCTTTCATCCAGCAATTCAATTTGTACATCTAGAGTATTTTTTAGAAAATCAGAAATTGCTAAAACATTTTTCGTTTGTTCGGACTCTGTACCTTTCATTGTATAGGGTATTCCAATTACCAGAACAGAGACTAAATTTTCCTTTAGCAGCCCTGCTACTTCATTTAATAAAGCTTCTTTATTGACCCATTTTAGTGTTTTTAAAGGATGGGCCAGCAACCCAAGCGCGTCACTGATCGCTACGCCAATGCGCACACTGCCAATATCCAGAGCAAGAATCTTTTCTTTTAACTGCATTCTGATCTTTAATTTAAAAAGCGTGATTATTTTATTTTATAATAAAATAATCAAAAAGAACCTGACGAATATAATAAATATGGCAATTTTATACTAAAATATATTGAGGGAAAGGAAGGAATTATTTTGGAATTACAAAAATTCTTTTTTTAATTCATCTTTTAAAATCTTGCCCGCTTTGAAATGCGTTTTGCGCCTGGCGGGAACATATATAATTTCGCCGGTCCTGGGATTACGTGCTTTAGGTTTGGGTTTTGTTTTTTTCACTTCAAAAACACCAAAATCGCGAATTTCAATGCGCACTTCAGGGTCTGCTTCGGAGAGTATTTTACGAAGAACTGAAAAGACGGTATCAACAAATTTTTCAGCGGTATAAATTTTTACATTTTCAGCCTCATTGTTGCTATTTATCTCTATTGCCGTTCTTTTAGCAACGTCCTTCTTTGTAACAGTTCTCATTTGTCCTCCGAGAAAATAATTTCTCAAATAGAATGACACAAAATAAAAAGAAAAAAACACGTTAAATGATTGGAAAAACCATATATCCAATAATTCCAATAATTTAAATAATGGTGTTTTTTCTTAAAAGCTGTTACATAAGTTCGACTAAGTCGAGTATATCTTTATGTTTAGCACGTATTTTTGTTAAACTTTTTTCAAAATAATTATTTTTGTGGAAGAAACGGCTAAAATCAGACATATGTGCTTAATAATAATACACTTATTTAACCATTTTTTTAAGTTCGTTTAATTTTTGCAGTGCTTGTAGCGGGGTCATATTATTTAAGTCTATGCTTTTTATTTCTTTTTTAATTTTTTCCTGACTCTCTATATTAAAAAGATTAATCTGGTTTTCATCCACATTACTTCCGGATCTTCTTTCCGCCAGCCTGGGTTTTTTACTGTGCGGGGTGAGTTCATTGGCTTCCAGGTTTGCTAAAATTTCTTTAGCGCGCTCAATTAATTCTGCCGGGAGCCCGGCCAACTGTGCGACATAAATTCCATATGAATTATCAGTACCACCGGGAACTATTTTCCGCAGAAATATTACCTGATCCTCCCATTCTTCCACCAGCACATTGTAATTTTTAATTCTTGGGGATATAATATTGCAAGTTCTGTTAATTCATGATAATGTGTGGCAAAAAGTGTTTTTGCTTTTATCTTTTTGTTGTTATGAATATACTCTGCAACAGACCAGGCAATGGATAATCCGTCAAATGTGCTTGTACCTCGTACCAATTTCATCCAAAAGAATCAAACTTTTATCTGTTGCATTACTTAAGAATATTCGCAGTTTCATTCATTTCAACCAAAAAGTACTTTCACCGACTTGCAAGATTATCAGAAGCACCTACCCGTGGTAAAAATTCTATCCACTATACCGATCTGAGCTTCTTCAGCCGGAACATAACTGCCAATCTGGGCCATTAAAGTTATTAATCCCACTTGTCTGAGAAAGGTGGATTTGCCAGACATATTTGGTCCTGTGATAATCCAAATTTGCTGATTTTCTATATTGAGATCTGTATCGTTGGCAATGAAATCATTGCCTACAGCAAGGTTTTTCTCCACAACAGGATGCCTGCCCCCAACAATTTTCAAAGCTTTGCCATCCGTTATATTGGGACGAACATAATCATTTTCGTAGGAACAAACAGCATAACTGCACAGGCAATCAAGCTTTGCAATTATATCACTGTTTGTCTGAATATCCTTGATATGATCCGAAATCCTTTCCCGGATTTCCTGGAATATATTGTATTCAATACTATTTATCTTTTCTTCGGCGCCAAGAATTTTTTCTTCCCATTCTTTTAATTCAGGTGTTATATAACGTTCAGCATTAACAAGAGTTTGCTTACGAATATATGTTTCGGGGACTTTATCTTTGTGCATATTTGTAATTTCAAGATAATAGCCAAAGACTTTATTGTAGCTGATCTTTAAAGAATTAATCCCGGAAACTTCTCTTTCTTTTTTCTGATAATTAAGAAGCCAGTCTTTACCATGATCTGCAATATTACGCAATTCATCGAGCTCTTTATTATATCCTTTTTGAATCAATCCGCCCTCGAGGATGGTAACAGGAGGTGTTTCAATAATTGCCTGTTCAATAGTGTTCTTAAGTTCCAGCAGGGGGTTTATCTCACTTGCAACCTTTTTAAGCGCTTTAAATTTTTTATGTGCAAAGAGTTCCTTTATGGGTTTTAACAGCAGCAAAGAATTTTTCAAATTAATTACATCGCGCGCGTTAGCCTTGCCGGTAACAATTCTTCCCAGTAATCTTTCCATATCAAAAACAGCTTTCAGGAGTTGTAATAAATCTTCTCGTGATTGTTTTTGATCAAGCAACTCAAAAACACAGTTTTGCCTGAATATTATATCTCCTTTTGATAAAAGCGGATGTTGCAACCAATGTTTAATCAACCTTCCGCCCATGGCTGTGCTTGTTTTATCTATTACAGAAAGCAATGTTGGCGTATCTACCAAATTGTTGTTTGGTTCGGCGATCTCAAGATTTCTGCGTGTACTATCATCGAGCACCATATACTGAGAAAGATTGAGCACTTGAAGTTTTACAAAATGTTCGAGGCGTGTTTTATAATTTTCGTTTATATAATGTATTATGGCTCCAGCTGCAGAGATGCCTCTATCCATATCATCGCAGCCAAAGCCTTTTAAAGAATGTAATTTGAAATGCGTGACCAGGTTTTCATAAGCAAAATCCCTGCTAAAAATCCAATCATCTCTTTTTGTAATAATAGCATTAACTCTATTTTGAAGCAGCGAACGGATAAACTCCTCAGTATTTGACGAAACAAGAATTTCGCGCGGTTGGTAGCGCATTAAATTATCGAGGAGCAAGTCTGTTGCAAACTCAGCCAGCCAGAAAGTCCCGGTGGATACATCCGCAATAGCTATACCGCACATATTATCATCGTATGAGAGGGCTAGCAAAAAATTGTTGGTTTTACTATCCAATATTTTCTCACTCATAGTAGCACCGGGAGAGGCTATCTCAACAACTTCTCTTTTAACAATACCCTTAGCGAGTTTAGGATCTTCCACCTGTTCACAGATTGCTACGCGCAGACCGTTATTTAACAACTTAGGGAGGTAATTGTCTAAAGCATGGTAAGGAAAGCCGGCCAGCGGTACATCGGCGGTTTTACCATGGGCCCTTTTCGTTAAGGCAATCCCCAGAAATTTTGAAAGGGTTTTGGCATCCTCATAAAAGGTTTCATAAAAATCGCCCATACGGTATAAAAGAATAACATTTTTATACTGAGATTTTATGTTCAGATACTGCTCCATTAGTGGAGTTGAAGCAGCCTTTTTGGATTTAGCCATGTTAAAATTAAAAATATAATAGATGGAATGATGTTAAGGAGTGAAAATACAAATTTATAAAACTAAAATCATCAGAAGATTTTTTATGGCTGCGAAAGAATCTTTTCATTCATCAGGACCGGCAGGCTAAAATAGAAGGTGCTGCCTTCACCCGGCGTGCTGGTTAGCCATACTTTTCCTTTATGCAGGGTTATGATCTCTTTACAAATGGCCAGTCCCAGCCCGGTTCCTTTTAAAGAAGCATCTTTTCCTGCTTCTGTTTGGGCATACTTGTTGAATACTTTATCCTGCTCTTCTTTGTCTATACCTACCCCGTTGTCTTTTACCCAAACCTGAATTTCCTGTAAATTTTCACCGGTGATCTCTTTCTTTGTTGAAACCAATTTATTTCCTATCTCGATTACGCCGCCTTCTTTGCTGAATTTCAGGGCATTACTTAAATAATTTGTTATAACCTGTTCTACACGCATTTTATCAAAGGCCAACAAGGGTATATTGTGATCGATTTTTAATTCCAGCTGCACATTTTTCTTTTCCGCTAAAATCTGGTGATTTTCAGATACAGATTCTAACAGGGTATTTAAGGCATTCACTTCCGGAACAACATCAAAAGTGCCAACCTCCATTTTTGAAGCTATCAGAAAGTTGTCGACCAGTTTCAGAATCTTATAGCAGTTTTCTTTGGCAATACCAAGCAATTCCGCCTGCTCACTGCTTATTTCGCCAACTATTTTGTTCCGGACTATATCAATATAGCCCTGCACAATATTAAGCGGTGAGCGTAAATCATGCACAACCATAGAATTAAAATCCGCTTTCAATCTTTCTATGCGACGCTGAGGCCTGAGGTCCGCTAAAACAGCTACAAATTCTTTTTCTTTTTCGGTATCAAAAGACTTTGTCAGGTAGATTTTAAAAGGGACAAAATTATTATCATTTCCAAGCAGTTCTATTTCCATGCCTGCGTCATATTCCTTGAGCTGATCTTCTGTTTTAGCATTTACAATTGTCAGGATATATTTTTCCAATGTGACACTTGATTTATCGGAACACATGGCATATAAATTTCTTCCGGTCAGGTTGGCATCATTTTCAAATTGCATCATTTGCGAGAAACTTGGATTATTGTAAAGAATATCACCATTATTTACGAAAGAGACCAGGCCCATTGTCATCGTTTCAGAAAGAGCCCTGTATTTAGTTTCAGATGATTTTAAATCTTCGAACAGAGCATCATTTTCCAGAGCCACAGCGGCCTGATTGGCAAAATATTCCAGACTGCGAACCTTTTCGTCACTTGGCCTTACCCTGTCGACAGGATCATTAACTGAGATGACTCCTAATTCCCTGCCGCGGCTTTGTATGGGGATAAAAATCCAATCCCTGTCGTTCCACTGTTTTCCAATTTTAACCTGAAATCCATGCTTATTCTCATCCTTAATCTCAGTAGCGGCAAATTTATGATCGAGGAAATATGAATTGCTTTGTTCAAAACAACGGCTTTTCAACTTATTATACATTGTATCGGGATATTTTGAAGATATACCTTTATATATCTTCTCCTGGATTCCCAGATGACAAACATTTGAATATTTATGGGAATAAGGATTTACTTTATCAATGATCACTATATTCCAGCCAAGTGTGCGCCGGATGGCTGAGCCGATTTTAGGCAAAAGAGTATTAATGTGGCTTTCCAGAGTCAGGTCTTTGCCAAGCTCAAAAACTTTGTCAAGTTGCTTAATGGTCTGGTTTGCCTGTTTTACAAGGCGACTTTCCATGAGCACATCTGTTGCGCGCTGGATAAGATTTTCAGCTTCAGCAATCTGCGTGCTGGAAAATCGTTTCATTATGTTTTCATTTGCAGCTATTATATAACCCTGAACCTCGTTGGCTACTTCCACTGAAAAGGATATCATAGAATTATATTTGCCACCGGATAACTCAATAATTTTGGCCAGGTCGGCATTGGCTTCAGCTTCAATCTTAAAGGCTTTGCTTTTTTCTTTGGAGTCAATGAATTTTTCGAAACTGGGATGATCCTTGGCCATTAAAACGGGTGGCTTTTCATTTTCAAAAAGATTCTTATCGCTGCCTTTCTTGAAGCAAAACTGGGGATATAAAAAACGAAACCCTTTATTATAATTTAAATAAATACTTATATCTGTGCTAAGTTTGTTAAGTACCTGCTTATTTAAATATTCAAATATCTCCTCTTCCTTAAATTTCTGGAACAGGTGTTCAATCTCTTCTTTTATAGCAGGTTTTTCTGTTTTTTTGGTAAACTTGTTATCAATTCTTAATATTTTTTGTCCGGCTGATTTTGCAAGTACGCTAATTTCATTTAACTCTTTCAGCGATAAACTATCCTTTACAGCACAGCCCACTATAATTATGCCCACTGTTTTTGTCTCTGTTTCAATGGGAATTTGGTAATAGATTTCTGACCCAATTCCAACTGAGCTAAATACAGAGAGCACTTTTTTACTGGCAATTTTTTCAATGACCGGCATTTGGCCTGAAAAATACAGCGTTTTCCAAACGGGTTGTTCAATAATATGTTTGCTATGTTTTAGGATTTTTGCTTCGTTGGATAAAAAGTTTTGATAGTGATAAGCAGATGCCCGCGGATTATATATTAACTGCAAAACAAAATCGAAATTATAATCCTGGTTTAAGAAATCACCAAAGAGATCCGCCACGTCCTGAATATCGTTTACAATGGAAAAATTATACAGAATTTCAGAAACATTTCTAAGTCGTTTAATTTCTTTGCTCTGGGTGAGGCTAACATCCTTATATTCCAGGTGTAGTTTTATACGCAAGCGTATTTCGGATAAATTAGGGTCAGAACTTATAACATCGTGGATACCATTCTTTTCAAGATCTATTCTTTCATAGAGATCTATATCACTTATCATGGCCAGAACGGGAATGTTTTTTGAAAAGGTGGCTCTTTTTATTCTTCGTAAAAGTTTTTTGCCATCTGAGTTTAGGGTGGCTCCCCACAGAATAAGGTCCGGGTTGGTTGTTTTTGCGAGATTATATACATCCTCTATCGTACTTGCCACTATAACCGCGTAGTCTAACTCCCGCAGATAAGTTACAATTGTCTCTTTAATTTTCTCGCTTTTATGGATAAGTAATATTTTTTGTTTAAATAGCATTATTCTTTTTCGAAAATTCTAAACCTAATATCGTCCATTTTAGAAAATTATAAACCCTTGTTCTTAAAATATATCGAAGCGCTTCCTTTTAAACTAAGAAAAGGGTCAACTTTATCAATTATGTGTGTTTTTTCAGCAATTACCGCTGCCAGTCCACCTGTCGCGATAACTTTGGTTTTAGCACCTAATTCACTTTTTATATCCTGCACAATACCCTGCACAAGATGAATAGTTCCTTTAATTATACCTATCTGAATACTCTCTTCGGTGGATAGTCCAATAACAGCCTGCGGTATTTTTAACTCAACCAATGGCAATTTTGCTGCACGTTTACTCAGAGACGTAATAGACGTTTCAATGCCTGGCGCTATTACGCCACCGGCGTAATTTCCATCCCCGTCGATACAGTCAAAAGTTGTAGCAGTGCCAAAATCCAGAATAATTAAAGGCTTACCATACTGTTCAATTCCGGCTACCGCGTTACATAACCTGTCTGCACCAACCGCTGCCGGATTTTTATACTTAATTTCGAAACCAAACTTTAAAGTGGAATCAACAACAAGAGCATCTTTACCCAAATACTTTTTACTCATCCAAATATAGGCTTTACTCAAATCGGGTACCACGGATGAAATACAAACACCATCAATATCAGAAAATGAAAATCCGCTATGCTCAAAATAATTTTTTAACCAGAGACCTATTTCATCTTCGGTTCTGCCAAAAGAAGAGGTTAAGCGCCAGTGATCTTTTATTTGTGACCCATTTAATAAGCCAAATACCGTATGTGTATTACCAATATCAATTACTAAGATCATATAATAAAAACAACTGCCTTCTCAAATTATTATCTAAGTTATTTATTTACATAAACATACGCAAATTAATGACATCCTTTGCCACTTTATCCAACATAGTATATTCGGTCACTGGTCTTTTATCTTAATAAGGAGTCCTTCGTTTATCATGTAACGGTCGGTAAATCCGGCACGTACTTCCACTACATACTTAGCCGGTAACCCCGATCCATAATTGCTTTGTGAATAAGGAGTGGTATCTTTATGTATTTTTATTATTTTGAAGGCTTTGTCCACAAAAATTATATCCAGGGAAACAGGTGTATTTTTCATCCAGAAATATCTTTCCTTTTCTTCATTGAAAATAAACAGCATACCCTGGGTTTCAGGCAGGTCCTCACGAAACATAAGTCCTTTGGCCCGCAAATAATCATCTTCCGCCACCTCCACAAGAACTTCCATAATTTTAGAATTGTCAGCAGCCAGAAATTCTACAAAAGCTACTTTTGATTCATCTGCTTTATCAACCTGCTCGACCTTTTTTTGGTTGTTGCAAAATGCAAGGATATAACAAAAAGATAGTGCAAAAAATATGTTTAAGCCTGCCATATAAATTTCCCGTTTTTCAAAAAAAATTCAATTTGTTCAATTGTTTGATGACTTTTGCGTTCAATTGCTTCGTGCGTGTTAAAGGCATTGTGGGGTGTTAATATAACATTATCCATTTGCAGCATTTTTTGTGTTGCCTGCACCTGCGGATCACTTGTTATCAGACCGCTTCTAAGACCTACAGATAAATTTTTTTCATGATCAAAAACATCGAGCGCCGCTGCACCTATTACACGGTTTTCCAGGGCGGCAAGTATTTCTGTTGTTGGTGATATCTCTCCCCTTGAAACGTTGACAAATACCAGGTGCGCTTTTACATCTTTAAAAAATGTCGCATTAAAATAATGTGCGTTCTGGTTTGTTAGGTTCATGGCACATACAATTATATCTGCTCTTTTCGCGCCATCTTGTGCTGTAACATATTCAACGTCCCCGAACTTTTGTTCTATATCAACGCCTAAAACCTGCATGTCCAGTGCGCGGCTTATTTTTACTACCTCGTAGCCAATATTTCCCACACCGTATACAACAATTGTTTTATTTTGCAGTTCGTAACCGCTTATTCCATCCCTGTTAAATTTACTGAATTGCCTGATTTGCCTGGGTAAGCGGCGCAGGAGTGCCGTCCAGGAAAGCATGGCATGTTCGGCAACCGCCCTGCTGCAGTATTTGGGTAAATAGCCCAGGCTAATGTCGGCTTGTGTCTGCTCTTTATAACTGGTAAGATGCTCATAACCTGTGCTGCGTGAGATAATTGCTTTTAGATTCTCAGCCCAATGTTCAGGATATATACTTTGGGTACGGGTACTGATGATGTCAGCCTGTAAATCCTCGTGTCCCGTCTCCTGAATGGTTTTCCATGTAAAGCCGGCTTTAATATGCTGCGGAAGGTATTGCCGCAGTAAATTCTCTTCTTCCTCGAAGGCTTCGTAAAAAAATACCTGGTAATCCATATTATTTTAGGTTGTACTTTCTCTTAATTAGATCAATTACCTTGTCTGCTGCCTGAATTGGTAAAATTTTATCATTAAGAACTTCATTCTCAGCCTTTTTTAGTTCATTCATTATATCCGCTTGTTTAAAAAATATATTTCTAAATCGATCATCAATTATTTTAAACAACCAATCCTTTTTCTGGGCATTTCTATTTCCGGCAAAGGTATTGTTTACCTTCATTTTATTTATGTAGGAAGAAATAACCTGCCATATTTCATCCACACCCTCATTATTAAGCGCTGAACAGGTCAGCACCGGAACTTTCCAATCATTTTCATTATGTGTTAAGTAGTGCAATGCACGTTCAATCTCTTCTTTGGCCTGACGGGCAGGCATTTCATTCTGACCGTCTGCCTTATTAATTACAATGGCATCTGCTATCTCTATAATGCCTTTTTTCAGTCCCTGCAGCTCATCACCGGCACCGGCAATTTGCATCAATAAAAAGAAATCTACCATAGTGCGTACCTGCAACTCACCCTGACCCACACCTAAAGTTTCGACAATTATAATATCAAATCCGGCAGCTTCACACAACAAAATGGCTTCGCGCGTTTTATCCCCTACCCCGCCCAGGGCTCCAGTCGAGGGTGTGGGTCTGATAAAAGCATGCGGCGAACGGGACAGATGCTCCATGCGTGTCTTATCGCCAAGTATACTGCCACCACTTATTGAACTGCTGGGATCAATTGCCAAAACCGCCACGCGCTGTTGTTTTTCAAGAAGATATAAGCCAAGCTTTTCTATCAATGTACTTTTGCCGGCACCGGGCACACCCGTTATAGCGATTCTAATTGATTCTCCTGTATGAGGCAGTACCTCTGCAATTAAATCATGAGCCTGTTCATAGTGCTGTGCGGAGCGGCTTTCCACAAGAGTTATGGCACGGGCCAGCGCTACCGTATCATGTTTTAAAAGGCCTTTAATCAATTCCTGTATTGATTTCATTTGCTGTTAGCTCAGTTTCTGCAGCAGTTCTTTTGCCGCATCGGGTATAACTGTACCAGGTCCATAAATTGCTGCGGCCCCATTTTTCTTAAGGAAAGCATAATCTTGTTTAGGGATAACTCCGCCGATTACAATTAAAATATCCTTTCTGCCCAAAGCAGATAGCTCCTTCTTAAGCTGCGGTAAAAGAGTCTTATGGCCGGCAGCCAGTGAACTCATGCCGACAACATGTACATCATTTTCCACGGCCTGCTTAGCCGTTTCAGCGGCTGTTTGAAATAATGGCCCAATATCTACATCGAAACCAAGATCAGCAAAGGCTGTCGCTATGACTTTTGCACCGCGGTCATGCCCATCCTGCCCGATTTTCGCGATCAGAATCCTGGGCCGGCGGCCATGAGATTTTTCAAACTTTTTACAAAGCTCTATAACTTTATTGAATTTTTCTTTATCGCTGAAATGTGACTTGTATACGCCGGAGATTGATTTAGTCATGGCCTGGTGCCTCCCGAATACCTGTTCCATAGCAGCGGATATTTCTCCTAAAGTGGCCCTTTCGCGGGCTGCTTTGACAGCCGCTTGTAAAAGGTTTTCTGTATCTGATGATGCTGCTTTTGTTATATCTCTAAGTAATTTTTCAACCTTCTTTGTGTCTCTTGCCGATCGTATCTCTTTTAGGCGTTGAATTTGCGATTGGCGTACTTTTTCATTGTCTACAGCAAGAATTTCTATCTGCGAGTCTTCGGCAACGGGATATTTATTAACACCAATAATGGCTTCTTCTCCCGAATCGATGCGGGCCTGCTTTCGAGCTGCTGCTGCTTCTATACGTAATTTTGGCAGACCAGATTCAATAGCCTTCGCCATGCCGCCTGCCTTTTCAACCTCATTGATATGTTCAAATGCTTTCTTTATAAGTTCGTGAGTCAGGTATTCAACATAATAAGAACCGCCCCAGGGATCGACAACTTTACACATATCTGTTTCATGCTGCAAAAATAGTTGTGTATTACGCGCAATTCGCGCGCTGAAATCGGTGGGCAGAGCAATAGCTTCATCAAGAGAATTGGTATGCATAGATTGTGTATGGCCCATAGCGGCAGCCATGGCTTCAACGGCTGTACGCGCCACATTATTAAAAGGATCCTGTTCTGTTAAACTCCAGCCGCTGGTTTGCGAGTGGGTACGCAGCATAAGCGATTTCGGGTTTTGGGGATTAAACTGTTTTAACAGTTGAGCCCATATAACGCGCGCAGCGCGCATCTTGGCCACTTCCATAAAATAGTTCATTCCAACCGCCCAAAAAAAGGAAATGCGCGGAGCGAAAGAATCAATTTGCAGACCGGCCCTTACTCCAGTGCGCACATATTCCAGGCCATCTGCCAATGTATAGGCCATCTCCAGATCGGCTGTGGCACCCGCTTCCTGCATATGATAGCCTGAAATACTGATACTATTAAAGGCGGGCATGTTTTGTGATGTGTATTTAAATATATCGCCGATAATGCGCATGGAAGGGGCTGGTGGATAAATATAGGTATTGCGTACCATATATTCTTTTAAGATATCATTCTGAATTGTACCGGCTAATTTGGCCGGGTCGACTCCCTGTTCCTCTGCGGCTACAATATAGAAAGCCATGATAGGAATGACTGCCCCGTTCATGGTCATCGAAACAGATATCTTCTCCAAAGGAATCTGGTCAAACAGAATTTTCATGTCCTCAACGGAGTCTATTGCCACACCCGCTTTACCAACATCACCCAAAACACGCGGATGATCCGAATCGTAGCCGCGATGGGTTGGCAAATCAAAGGCGATGGAAAGCCCTTTTTGGCCGGCAGCCAGGTTTCTGCGGTAAAAGGCATTGCTCTCCTCTGCGGTGGAAAAACCGGCGTATTGGCGAATTGTCCAGGGCCGTGTAATATACATGGTGGGGTATGGGCCGCGTAAAAAGGGCGCGATACCGGCCGAGTAATTAACATGCTGCGCCTCTTTAATATCTTTTTCAGAATAGCTGCCGCTTACAGGAATTCCCTCATTGCTCATCCAGACTGATTTACTTTTTAAGATACCTGTGTTGGCGACAGGAATTGTGAACGGTATATTTTTAAAATCAGGTTTAGTTTTCATAATACTCATCCAGCCTGGCCTGACTTAATGGTTTAATTTGTGTATGAAGCTCTATATCGGTGAAAGTTTTTATATGTTCTGTTAAAACGCCTTTGCTACTCTGTGCCTGCTGCTCATTCTCATTTTTATAAAAATTAAGACCAAGAGCTTTCTTGCTGCCTTTTTTGTAGGCATCAATTTGCCTGCTGGCACTTTGTTCTATAGCAGATTGAAATTCTCCGTTTGCAAGAAGTTTTAATATGCCACCCTGTTGTTCCGTATCCCCAAAGGCCTGCCAGGCCTTTGCGGCAAGTTCGAAGGTAAAGCTGTCAATAAAAGCCGATCCCAAAGAGGGATCTTTGACCTTATTTAAATGACTTTCTTCCATTAAAATTATAGCCGTATTTCGCGCTGTCCTTCGTGAGCTGTCGGAAGTCTTTCCTGTTGCCAGGTCGAAGGGTAAAATATTTATCGAATTGCATCCGCCAATAAGGGCCGAAAAAACCTGGCTGCTGCAGCGCAGCATATTATTATAGATATCCCTGCTGCTTAAAAAACGCCAGGATGTTACAACATCTATTTTCAAGGCAATGTCACTTTTTATGTCATAGGCCCGGCACAGATTGTTCCACAACAGGCGTAAAGCTCTTAGCTTGGCGATTTCTTTGAACTGTTCGTTGCCAACGGCCAGTTTAACACGCAGCGCAGAAAGAGTTTGTTGAGGATTGACTCCCAAACTTTTTAGTTGCTCCACATAATAAACAATGGTGCTTAAAACGTAACTCAATTCCTGGATTGCATGTCCGCCGCTGTTATGAACGCTAGCGGCAGATACGGTGATGATATCTAATGCCGTAAAATCTTTCTTAGCGTTGTAAACAGCAGCCAGTTTTGAAAATATCTCACCTGCTGCCGCGGGAAACCCGCCATAAACTAAAGCGCCCCCTAAAGGATCTGCGCCCAGCGCCCCGACTAATCTTTGCGGCTGATAGCCCTTAGCAACAGCATATTTATAGTAATGCTCAAATAGTGTATCACTTTTTAAAAAAGCGTCAAAAAACAGCGGGACATTTTCCAGGTCTATCCCCTCAAATAGTCTTTCAAAATGATTATATTCTGTAAGATGAATAAGACCATAAGGTTGCGGGTTGCTAACTGCAGTCGCCGCGAATTGCGATGTCAGATCCAAATCAATTGTCAAAGCAGTCTGGCCTGCTGCCAGGGCTTTTTTAGCCATAGCGTTAAACTGTTTGCCTGGCGCGCATAAAACCGGTGCGATATGAACAACGGTGCTTAAACTTGTATTTTCAATCGTTGGCCGGTCAACGCCAAAATAGATGGGTTTAAGGATGATATCTTCCGTTGTGTGATGATAAAGATCTGCAACAGGCTTATCTTTTAATTGCTTTTGGGCTTCCTTTATCCAGTCATCCGAGTCAGGAAATTTAAAATCAATGGCTTCCATATTTATTATCTGTTAAATTTAAATTTTGTCGAAGTTTAAAAAAGTTACGCGCTAATTTAAAAAATATTTAGTTTAAAAGAACTCTCTTTTAGCTTTTGTCACTTTCTGAAAATACCGTCATCATATATAAAAAAAATATGAGGATATTATGAGTTATTATTTTTCAAAAACAATTGCTGCTTCTTTTGATGAGGCCATTGAGAAAACAACTGCTGCTTTACAGCAGGAAGGTTTTGGTGTTTTAACCGAAATAGATGTAAAAGATACTTTGAAGAAAAAGTTGGATGTTGACTTTAAACCTTATAAAATATTAGGCGCCTGTAATCCGCCCTTTGCCCATAAAGCCCTGCAAAATGAAGATAAAATTGGTGCTATGCTGCCCTGCAATGTTATTGTGATTCAGCAGGAAGACGGTGTTGAAATAGCGGCTGTTGATCCAATAGCTTCGATGCAGGCCGTTTCCAACAAAGCATTGGGTGAAATAGCTACAGAAGTGCAGGAAAAGCTAAAAAAGGTAATTAAAAGTATTTAGCTTTTGGCTAAAAGTATACAGCTTGCTTCTCCCTATAAAAGGCAAACAGTAAAACAGCCACTAATAGCGCAGGTGCTTAACCGATTCACCGGAGTTAATGAACTCCCGTAAAGAATCGATACCAATGGACAAATGTTTTTGGGCATAAAGCTGGTCGGTCTGTTTATCGCTTTTTTCGGTTTTTACGCCTTCCGGAATCATTGGAACATCGGAGACCAGCAGCAGCGCCCCATGGGGAATTTTATTTATAAAGCCCACCAGGAAAATCGTTGCTGTTTCCATATCAATACCCGCTGCTCTAATTCCGCTCAGGTATTTTTTAAACTCCAGGTCATGCTCCCAAATCCTGCGGTTAGTGGTATAGACCGTTCCCGTCCAATATGACATGCCATATTCTTTTACTGTATACGATATGGCCTGCTGCAGGCGAAAAGACGGGTAGCGCCGGCACTTCCAGTGGTAGGTAGGCGTTACTGGTGCCCTCACCTCTTATAGCGGCAATAGGTAGGATAATATCGCCCACTTTTATTTTTTTCTTTAACCCGCCGCATTTCCCCAATAACAAGACAGCCTTGGGGCTTATAGCGGTAAGCAGATCCATAACCGTAGCGGCCATTGAACTGCCCATACCAAAATTGATAATGGTAATATTTTCGGCTGTGGCACATTGCATGGGTTTGTCTTTGCCAGATATTTTAACTTTAAACCGTTTAGCAAAATCATGCATATAATTGGAAAAATTGGTTAAAAGAATGTACTCACCAAAATCCTTTAAGGGCATTCCTGTATAGCGTGGTAACCAGCCTTTGGTAATTTCTTCTTTTGATTTCATTGGTCTTATTCACTTCTAGTTTAGGCTAAGCTTTAATTTAAACCAGTAGTTACAAGAAAACCAATGATTTAATAAATAGCAAGAGTAATAATCG
>CAVRRG010000043.1:0-51818 GCA_963723365.1 Calditrichota bacterium
GCTGCAGACAAAGCAACTGGAAAAGAACAATCCATACGTATTGAAGCTTCAAGTGGTCTAAGTGAGTCTGAAATTGAAAAAATGCGTAAAGATGCCCAGTCACACTCAGCAGAAGATAAACGTAAGCGCGAAGAAATTGATACAAAAAACCAGGCTGATGCCGTTATATATCAGACTGAGAGCCAGGTTAAAGAAATGGCTGATAAACTCAGCGATGAAGACAAAGGTAAAATTGAAGCCGCTCTCGGTAGGTTAAAAGAAGCCCAAAAAGGTACTAACGTGGATGAAATTAAATCTGCTTTGGAAAGCGTCAATACTACCTGGAATGAAATAGCTCAGAAAATGTATGCTCAGGGAGAGGGACCGGGACAAGAAGGTGCTGCCGGAGAAGAGCAAGCGCAACAACAAGAAGAGCAACCTGATAAAAAAGGTGAAGAATCTGTTGAAGATGCGGATTATGAAGTTGTTGATGAAGATGATAAGAAAAAGAAAAAGTAATCTGGTTGCATTTCAAGCCGCTCAATTTTTGAGCGGCTTTTTTATTTGGCAAAGCTAAAACCAAGCGGGATGCTGGCATAGGTAATGCCAACAATCAACTTATCCCATTCACCATAACCCAAAAAGAAACCTGGCTTAAAGGGACCTATATTCAAAAAACCAGGATAAATATTTAAACGGGCATTGTATAAACCGGGGCCAGTTAATAACAAAGAAGCAATCAGAGAATTATCCACATCATAAAAAAATCCCATCGCTCCATCCAATTCAGGAGTAACCAAGCGCGAGTTTCTTCGGACTCCGTGTTTTAACTTATTTACAACCTGACCAATTCCAAAACTGTAATTATTTACTCCATCATTTGAGTATGATAAGCCCACAATTCCATATATACCCCAATACCAAAAAAATGAGTAATTATTAAACAGCTCTGGATCATATTTTACAACAAATTGTTGACCCGCATTTTCTAAAAAATTATTTCTCAATGTAAGAACCGGTTGCAACGACCAATCATATAGAGGAACTGTTTCTGAGAAAAACCTTTTTACTCCATCAAACTCAAATAAAATATATCCCAATGGATTAAAAATAAGTAAATCGGCAATTGGATCTGTATTAACACCCTGATATCCGCCATTTTCAACCATTTCGTTAAGCAGCTGATAGGCTGTTGAGGTGATAATCGACGCTGTTTTTGGGTAGGGAAATCCATAGTGTTCAAACCATTCGGCTGATTTAACATAAAGCATTCCGCCACCAATTAAGTGGTGAGCATAATTGGGAAAATATTGTGCTTCATCCTTCCGAACACTAACTGGAAATATCTCTTCACTTAAAAAGTATTTTGTCCCATACTGATTAATTGCTTTTCCGGGGTGAGTTAAGTTCCACCAGACATTATCGAAGGCCTGTTTATATTCAATTTGTGTAATATCTTTACTGTGGCCTCCATTACGTAAAATATCATATGAACCATTCATAAAAAGGGAAAAGGGTGTGAAATAGTACTCAGAGCCAGCTTTTACATCCGGATTATAGAAATAATACTCATTATTCTGGCTAAACAGAAAAGGGGTGCTTATCAGTAAAAAAATAATCAGGCGCATATAAAATTTAATCCTAAAATCAGCAGCCAATATAATGGTTTTACCGTTTTATTTAAAATGAAAACCATTTGTGCTGGCATGATAATTGAAATAATTAGTTCCAGAATATAAACTGGAGTAAATCATGGCCTCAACAATTGATAAATTATTTAAAGGATATTCACTAAAAGAAATAGAGGAAATCCTTTTAAAATCGGCTATCAAGGAAATAAATAAAAAAAATCAGATCTCTGCATTCAGTGTTTCTAAGAATGAAAGAATGATGAGATCATCCCTGAAAATGTAAAAAGTTTATACATTTTTCCCTAAATTTAATTCAATAAGCTATTTGTATTGCTTATTTTTCGACCTTTTCTTAAACTGCCTTTCCTAATTCTATATTCACAATCAGAAAATCGTTATGGCCTCAAATAAATATAATTGGGGTATTATAAGCACTGGATCAATTGCCCAATCTTTTGCTGATGGATTAAAAGTTCTATCGGATGTGTGTTTATATGCTGTAGCATCGCGCTCTTTGGAAAGTGCCCGGGAATTTGCCGCAAGAAATGAAATGAGCCGGGCCTTTGGATCCTACCGTGAGCTTTATGATGATAAAAATGTAGATATTGTTTATATAGGAACACCTCATAATTACCACTATCAAAATGTAAAAGATGCGTTAAATGCGGGAAAAAATGTCCTTTGCGAAAAAGCACTTACCCTTAATGCTACCCAGGCGCAGGAGCTTGCCGACCTGGCCCGGGAAAAAAATCTTTTTCTCATGGAAGCCATGTGGAATCGTTTTCAACCCTGGTATACAAAAGTTAAAGAGATTTTGGAAAAAGGTGCCATTGCTGAAATTGATCATGTAAAAGCAGAGTTTGCAGTGGCTTTTCCATTTGATCCGCAACACCGGATTTTCAATATGAAACTGGCCGGCGGCTCGCTGCTGGATTTAGGGGTTTATCCTATTGCCATTGCATCTCTTTTTCTTGGGACCCCTTCTGAGATTATTAGCACCGTTAACATATGCCAAACAGGAGCTGATGATAAAGTAAATATGATTTTTAAGTATCCCGGAGCAAAAACGGCACAACTCATGTGTTCAAGCAGATTTGCGGCAAAAAACAATTTTACATTGTACGGCCCCTTGGGGTTTATAGAAGTAGAAGGACCGATTAACAGACCCCAGAAAGTAAGCCTTTATAAAAACAATGAAGACCCGCTTGATTTTCATTGCCCTGTAGAAGGAAACGGCTACAATTATGAAGCACAGGCAGTGATGAATATGCTGAATGAAGGCAAGACGGAACACCCCTTGATGAGCCTTGATGAATCGATTGAAATTATGAAAATGATGGATAAAATAAGATTCGCCGCCGGAATTAAATATCCTGAAGAGGAATAAATGCGTTATTCCATATATGACTTTTTAGGAAACCTTGGTGTGCTTCTTATTATTGGCAGCTATCTCCTTCTGCAGCTGGATAAAATTAAAAGCAGTTCATTCCTTTTTTCATTATCAAATGCTCTCGGAGCCGGACTTATTCTTATTTCTTTAATGGCTGAATTTAACTTGTCGGCCTTTATTGTTGAAATTTTCTGGCTGGTAATAAGTGCATTGGGATTATTTAGATTTTTTTCAAAACGAAAAATGAGTAAAAACATTAATTAAAAGATTCTAATTGCTCCTGCCACCATTCTTTTAGCGGTATATCACTTTTTTCTAAAATTACTTTCAAAGCTGAAATATTATAGTGCACTCTTTTGAGATTAACGGCAATTTCTGCTTCATTACAGTCAATAACGGCATATTCAGCCCAGGGCATTATTCCTGGTGACTGGCCTTTTTGCGGGGTATTCAAAAATGGCATTCCAACACTTCCAGGATTGATAATTAATTTACCCTGATGCTGACGCAACATCTGAAGATGCGAATGTCCGCCGGCAAAGAAGCTGTGCTGATACTTTGAAAAGTAATCTTCCACTTTACTTTCGTCCGTTGTGCAGGTTATTAAATCAGTATTAGATTGCGGGGAGCCATGGAAACAAAGCAATTCGCCATGACTTTCAAGAGGGATGCTGTGCTTTCTCTTAAATGATCTTAGAAAATCCATATCATCTGGGCTTAACTTTGATTTGCACCACTGTAAAACCGGAATAACAGCAGGAGCTATTTTAAAGTGCAAGGCTTTATTCATATCAAACAATGCTGACTCGTGGTTACCAAGAATAAAAACCCAATTCAATTTTTTAATTGCAGATAGTACCTGCAGCGGTTCAAGACCCAGGGTAATGATATCACCAAGGCAGATGACGTGATCAATATTGTTTTTGTCAATATCTCTTATAACTTCCTGTAATGCTAAAAAGTTACCATGAATATCGGATATGATAGCCAGACGCATAAAGTGCTAATCCCGAAAATGATGATTTTAGTAAAGGGATTAAAAGATAACAATCATCACTTTTTCAGGTTATGGCACAGATTACAAATCAGCTGATATTTTTGTTAACAAAAACAGAAGGGCAATAAAGATCCTGCGTCTCCTTTCTTATACAAAGGAGAGATGACAGATTATTAATTTGGGCTAAAGGTGTTCAGGATTTTGAAGCAAATTCCTCTGCTTCCTTCCAAACGCGTAAAGTATTTCCTGAGCAAATTTTTTCTATTTCTTCTTCGGTATAGCCTCTCTTTAACAGCTGATAAATTAAATTTGGAAAAGTTGAAGCATCTTCTAATCCAGTCGGGAGGTGGCTTAAACCGTCAAAATCTGAACCAAGGCCGATATGGTCAATCCCTACAAGTTCTTTAACATGATCAATATGATCTATTACTTCTTCGATCTGCACTGCTTTAACATTGTTTTCAGAAAAGATTTTTTCAAAAAGTACTTTTCCTTCGGGTTCGGAAGCACTAAGACCTTTTGCCTCCAGTGAATCCCAGGCCATTGTCCCGTATTTTTGGAAGTGACCGTTTATAAAGGCGCTGCCAAAATTGATCTGAATAACACCGCCATTTTTTGCCAGGGCCTTTATCATATCATCATTCATATTGCGTTCCCAATCGGGGGTAAAGGCCCTGCATGAAGAATGAGAAGCGATTACCGGCACTTCTGTTATGTTTAGCACCTGGTAAAAAGCACTGTCGGAAACGTGAGAAATATCCACCATAATTCCAAGATTATTCATTTCAGCAACTACTTTTTTTCCAAAAGGGCTTAGACCATTCCAGTGTTTATCTTTATCATAGGATGAGTCACTGATTTTATTATACTTGGAATGGGTTAAAGTAATATAGCGTATACCGCGATCGTAAAAGTGTTTGAGGTTCGCTAAATCATCCTCAATAGCAGCTCCATTTTCAATGCCCATTGGTAAAGAGATGATATCCGGATTCTTTTGTTGTTCAAGAATATCTGTTGTGGATTTAGCAACAGCAAATTTATCCGGCCACTTTTTCTCAAAATCCTCAACCATATCTATTAAGAAATCAGCATACGCTTTTTCGCCACCGGTAACTTGTTTCTTTGCCGGAATATAAATGGACATAAAGGGCGCATCCAATCCGCCGCTTCTGGCCCGTGGATAATCGAAGTGTCCATCTTCTGTGCGAATGGAAATATCAGCCATCTTTTCCACAAGACGATATGGAACATCCACATGGGTATCTATAATTATTAATTGCTGGGCTAATTGACTGGCTTTTTCCTTGAGTTGCGCATCAGATAATTCTTTTTCTTTGCTACAAGCCAAAATTAAAATAGATGCAGCCATAATGAGGATAATCATTTTCATTGGGATATTCCTTCTTAAAAGTTGGTGTTGTTGCTGGGGGATGTTTAATTGAAATGGAATCTATTTAATTCTTAACAATTAAGCAAAGATAGAATGGCTAATTTTTTTCCTGGCTGATGTCGAATGCCCGTAGCCTGTTGAAAGTAAAAATCAATTCAAACAACCTGAAAGCTGCAAAATGACCGCTAACCCGTTCTGTTAATATGTCCAGGCTGTTGTCTTCAATATCCCTGATAACTTTTGAGGCGAGTTCTCTTAAGGTTACATTTTTATTCATATACTTTTTACTATATTCCAAAGCAAAAGCCAGAGCTTTCGTTTGTGAAAGTTCTTTTAGCTGTTCTAAATCTGTAAGATCAATTTCATTTTTACCAAAATGGATTCGTTTTATTTCTTTGGCATAGATTCTAAATTTACCATGCTCATTTAAAGCACTTACACTTTCTGCTATTGGAATGCGTTCACTTAATCTAAAGGCCTGCTTTTCATCTTCCCTTAATCTTTTTGTCGTAAAGTTATGACTTATTTGCAGAGCTTGCTGTGTAACATTGAGTGCCTTATAACTTTTCATCTGGATTACGTTATCCGCCACATCAAAATAGTCGCCGACTCCACCCAGTACCAGAACAGTGGAAATCCCTTTTTCTTCGTACAACTGTTTTACCTTATCGATATAGGTGGTTATTGGCTCATCTTTTTTATGCACCAGTTTTTGCATTTTCGCGTCGCGAATCATGAAATTTGTTGCGCACGTATCTTCATCCATTAATAAAACTTTTGCTCCTGCTTCAACGGCTTCCACAATGCTGGCTGCCTGCGAAGTGCTTCCACTGGCATTTTGGGTTGAAAAACATTTGGTATCTTTCTTCAAAGGCAGGTTTTTTATAAAAGAGGAAATATCTGTTTTAATAACCGATCTTCCGCTGTAAGCCCTTATCTTTACTGATTCTGAAACTGAAACACATTGTTCTCTGCCATCCCCGGGGACATGATTATAAATACCCTGCTCTATAACATTTAACAGTGTGGATTTACCATGATAGCCTCCTCCTGCAATAAGCGTGATTCCCCTGGGAATTCCCATTCCTTTTATCAAACCGGCATAAGGCAGGTCAAATTCGAACTCTAAACTTTGTGGGGCGGCAAACATTACCACCTCATTCGTGGCTAGAGGCTTGTCGCTAGTGCCGCTTTGCCGCGGCAAGAGGGAATTGTTGGCGATAAAAGAGATCAGATTTCGCTCTGCAAGTTGTGACCGCAAAAATTCAGCATCTTCAACGGTCTTTATATGATGAGTCAATTGCTGTTGATCAATATTTTCTTTGAGTAGCGAATTTCTTACAATTTGCGGCAATTCATCAAAGAGCATTTTTTCGGCTATAGGCGATTTTATAATACGCATTTTTGCAGGTAAACCTATAAAACAGCGTACCTCAATAAAATCCTCTGAAACAACAACACTGTTTCTATCCAGAACAGCCTGCCCTGGTTGATTTATTGTTATAATTCCGCTATACCCTGTACCCCTTGACTTACCTGAAATCTTGCGGCTTGCTTCATAAAAATGGCGTGCTAAAAAATCACCAAAAGCTATTTTTTGCGTTTTGGATTGAATTGTGTAGTTAATAACATGATCATCTTTTCGTGGCAATACGATACGGTAAACACCTGTATGGGGCGGAGCGTAAGGATCTTTTGGTATTTGCTGAACAATGAGTTTAAAAAATTCAAAATCATACTCTCCCAGTAATGACTGGTATGCTCCGTAATCTTTACCGTTTATCCCGGATAATTTATGTTTAAGGATGTCTTTAGGTATCATTTTGCTTCAATTTTTTTTATGGATAGATCGGCCTCTGCGATCTGATCGGCAAACCACTTAGAAAAATCATTTGTTAAATCTAATTTATAACCCAGTGATTTTGCCCTGCTTTGCAAATCCCTGTAACTCGTGTAGAGTTCCTGAGACAGGTAAAAGGTGATTTTCATATATTTCTTGTCAGCAGATTTCAATGGTTTTAATTCCATGTTTATTCCTATGGTTTTAATATAGATATTATTATAGATAATACATCAATAAAATATGTATATATAAATATATAAAAATATATTAAGAAATCAATAGACAAATAATAAGTTTGTTTAGAATTCAGGTCAAAAACGAGAGGGCTTAATTAAAATAGTTTCCTATAGTAATTTACAGCATCAAAAGCTTGCTTATTATTATGTTCTCTAAAGTAGGCCAGCCAGTTATTAAGGTTATTTCTCAGGAATCTTTTATCCAGCTCATCCACAATCTGCAGCGCTAACACTTCATCATATAGTTGAGAGCTATCCTGCCAGTTTTTATTCTCCCAATAGGTTTGCAGGCTCATGTAAAAACTGGATAGTGTGTTTTTTAATAATGCGGGTTCCTGGGGATATCGGTAGTAGCCATCAGCGAAAACAGTAAAGGCTTCATCGTGCTTGTTTTGGGCGAACAACTTTTGGCCCCATGTAAAAATCAGGCCTTTTTCAAACCGCACATTAGAGCGTGAATCCTGGTTAAATTGCTGGGCCAGTAAAACATAATCATATGCGGTAGCATAATCCTTATTCTTCTTTGCCAGGTAGGCGCGATTATAAGCTAAAAGTCCCAGTAATTCTGTGTTGTTAATGACACGTCCCATAGAATTCTCATGATAATAAAGACGATCGAGCCCAATTTTAAGTCTTTCGCTATGTGGATAAAAACGTGCCAGGTATTTGGAATATTCTTTAAGATTCTTCATGATGTCAAAACCCATACTGCTGGTATTCTCAACAATCAGTTTTTGGCGGAAATTCTTAAAAATGGTATAAACATGAGTTGGTGTTTCGAAAGCTTCGTTGTCCCATGCTAAATCTTCACATAATAGGTTAAACAAAATTGTGGAAGAGACACAGTTAAACTCTTTCGAATGAACAATGTCTACCAGTGTTGTTGATTCCAGTGCATAGGTTTTTAACCATGTGGAATGCAGGTATAAGAAAACTCTTTTTGCTGAACCTGTGGGGTTATCAATTTCAAAAGGGAATGATTTTATTTTGTCTAAAAGATTTTCGTACCATGTGACGTATTCTAGCAGGCTATCGGGATTTGTAACACCGGATAAAATAAAGGCAGCTTCAATTTTGCTGTAATCATCCAGATATCCGTCGGCAATATCCGCAGTCAGTGTTTTTTCCTGGGCCCGGATGGTTTGAATTGATAAAAAAATACTTATTATAAGAACTAGATTGCTCATATTGCGTTTATTCTCTATACGTTGTTTAATATAATATATTGCTGCTGAAGGTAGAGTAAAAATATAATGGTAAGAATTTTTAACAAGTTTTGACGAATTTTGTGCCGGATTTTAATATTTAATTTACCGCTGGAATAATATAATCAATAATAACACTTAAAGCGGCTTGCTCGAGTGCCTGGTGTCCGCCATCTTCGCTTACACCCCGCCAATTTGT
This sequence comes from Calditrichota bacterium, assembly GCA_963723365.1. Lineage (GTDB taxonomy): Bacteria > Calditrichota > Calditrichia > Calditrichales > J004 > CAVRRG01. The sequence continues at coordinate 8,871 of CAVRRG010000043.1, forward strand.
TGTTGTAACAACTACCAGGTCTAAATCAGGAACAACGTAGAGAAATTGTCCACCCCAGCCCCAGCCAAAAAAGGCGGTTTGACTGGCTTGCTCAACCCACCACAGATAAGCATATGTAAAATTCTGCAATGCACCAAAAGTAGATCGCCAGCTGAATTGGGGTTGAGTGGATTCACGAACCCAATCTGCTGAGAGAATCTTTGTATTACCAGATATTCCGTTTTGCAGATAAAGCTGTCCTAAACGAGCTAAATCCCTTGGACGAAGATCAATTCCCGCACCCCCGTTTACATAACCGTTGCCCAAATCTTCCCACTCCCGAGACTCTATACCAATCCTGTTTAATAAGTATTGATCAGCGAATTCAGTGAGAGGCATTCCGACAGCTTGCTGCACAATGGCTCCCAACATATGTGTCGATGCAGAATTGTATGTAAATGTGCTGCCCGGCGTGTTTATATGCGGAAGATCAAAAAGATGTTGCAGACGATCCTCAGATTGAATCCAGACACTGTATGAGTTGCCTGTAAATTCATCATACTGAAAGCCACTTGTCATTGTAAGCAGGTGATTAATAGTAATATTTTGAATTAGCGGATCAGTAGGGGGTTCTAAATGAGAAGGTAAATAATTAATTATAGATTCATCCATGCTTGTGATAAAACCATTCTCCAAAGCGATACCTGTTACCATTGATACAACACTTTTTGTAATCGAACGAAGGTCATTCAGATCTTGTTGTTCATTTCCGTTAAAGTATTCTTCCAATACAAGTTTGCCATTGCGTATCACCAGCAAACTTAAAAAACGGGAATTAGCAGCAGCTTGCGATACGGCGTTTGCAAGACCTTCTGAATTAATGTTTACACTGGCTGGGGAGGCGGTTTTCCATGGTTGGCTTAAATCAACTGCCGGTTCATTATCCTGATTATCGTTAAAGAAACTGCATGATGCCAGAAATATGGCTGAAATCAGAATAACTAATATTTTTATATGAAAATATTGTTTGTGCATTCTGATAAAGATGTCCTTGTTTAGTAACATCTTAATGATACTGATAATTTTAGGAGATAGCACTAAAATAATTTTAAAGGGTATTATTTTAAAACTAAAATATTTTAAATTTGGATAGTAGATTAATCAAAACTAAACAGGATACCCACTGCAAAATCATATAAAAAAAGTCTTTTGGTCTTGCCGGCCGGGAAAAATACTTCCTTGTTCGAAAAGTAGCTGTATTGATAATTGGATAGTGAATATTTAAAAGCCATATCAAAGGCAATGTTTTTATCAATTTGGAAAAACATGCCTAAGGCTATGCGTGATTTGAAAGTGATATTACTTTCTACTTTGGGAGCAGTGGAGATAACAATCCAGGTATCAGGAACATCCGTTAATTCCTGGAATGTCCCTTTTGTATATTCTCTTTTTATATATTCCAGACCCATTTCTGCTGAAAAATAGGGAAATACAGTATTGTAGGAAATGGGTAATCTGACGCCTATTAGAAGTGGGATCGAACTAAACTCATTCCCATTGAGGCCAAAGGGTTCCTGCCATGAAAAATAACCGCTGGATAAAAAAAAGGTCAGGTCTTTATTATAAGAGTAATACAGGTTTGTACTTATTTGCTGACCCAGATCATTTTGTATGTCAATTTTCGTATTAATAAGTCCGCCATTCAATGAGACAGAAATTTCCTTAGCCATACTCTGCCCACAGGAAAAAATAAATAAAACCAGTACTAATTTTTTCACGTTTATCCTATGTTCTGATCGCGGTTTAGAACCCAACACCGCGGATTATGAGTGAAACCAATATGTCCATAATAGCTGTTGGCTTTTGGCGCAGCAAGCAGAATAAGCGCGCATTTTGGACCTAATTGCTGCTGGGTAAGTATTTGCAATTGTTTGCCGATTCCCAGTTTTTGGTAGCTTTTATCGACGGCTAGATCAGACAGATAGCAGGAATAATAGAAATCTGTAACAGAACGGGCAATGCCAATAAGTTTTTCTGCATCCCAGGCAGTTATCATCAGGTTTGAGTTCTGCACCATACCTTGCATGCATTCAAAATCATCAACAGGGCGGCGATCGCCAAGAGTTGATTGTTTTAATACCTGGATGAACTGTTCAGCAGATACGGGACTATTTATTTTATATGCTATTTTCATGTTATCCTTATTAGATCGGCTGCAAGATGCTGGATAAGTTTTGGTTTGGGTGTCGTATGTGTTGCCATAAATTTCCTGTAATTCAGATTATTATTTTGCACACTAAATATGCGCTTTGTTTGCACAAGCCGTGCATCGTTTGCTATATGCAAACTTAAAAATTCAATCTTAAAACCGAATTCTATCTTATGGTCAACCTGCATTTTCCCCTGTAGCACTTCAACCCGCCCGCTATCCTGGGCATTGGAAATTTCAATAAGACCATTTTGAAGAACTCTTATGAATCCGGACTCCCAATGGCTGGCTTCGCGAGCCGGCAACAGAAAGGTTTTTTGCTCATAAAAGATAAGCGGGTATGATTGGTCCGCCACAAATTGTATTGTTTACTCATATTCAAATGGTTCAATCGTCGCGTACTGTCCTTTTCCCAGTCCTTTCCAACTGCCATTTAGAGTAAAAAGGTTATCTATGATATTTTTATTCCTGATTTTGTTTTTCCTCCGCAATAAGTTTTTGACGGTAGGGAGGATTGAAAATGACCTCCGATTTAGCATTCCATTTTAACGGGTTATAGCTATGCCACTTCATTTTTGCAAAAAAATCAACCGGATTAAATTGTATATCTATTAAAGGCAACCAGCTATAATCGCCGGGGTCTTTTTTAAGATCAGACTTCGTCCAGCTGCTATCTGCAAATAGGTAATACTCCGCCGCGCTTTGTGTAAAATAAACTTCGGACAGCATATCATTTTCCCGCGCATCACATTTCATTTCTTCTTTTATGCGGCCTATATCCAGCAATCCATCCTGATCAATGTCCGTTAGAATAAAGTGGGACGATTTCGCGCTTAAACAGCCCATATAGCGCGAGCGTTGTTTTGTAATACCAAAATCTAACACTTTACCCAGGATAGTTTCGTTTTGCGGATTATAAATAAGAAAAAGGTCCCTACCCGCAGCAGCTTGAGCTGATCCCGATTTCATAGCAGAAAATGAAACAAGCTGCAATCCTATTAAGCCATTGCCTATTTCAAATGAATTTATTTTGTTTGAGAAACTGAAGGAAGAGATGTAGGAAATTTCATCGTCAAGATGATTATATGAATTAAATAGAAAATCCGCTTCCAGGATAAGTTGCACGTTTTTAATATTATCCCTTACAATAAAATTATCTTGAGAAATTTGCAGGCTATACTTGGTGGTATCAATAGGTATGTTTTTTTCAGCAGGGCAAGGATAGCCGGGATTTATAATGAGTGTTATGAGCAAAACAGATAATCCTGAATTCATGAAAAAGTGCTTATCCATGCAATGTGTTGAAAGTCCGCTATTATTATTTTAGTAGCAACGCCTTTTTCACAGCGCTGAATGTACCGGCATTGATTTTATAAAAATATAAACCGGAGGCCAGTTCAGCAGCATTCCAGTATGCCGTATGCACTCCTGCAGCAAGTGATTTATTAAGCAGTCTTTTAACGCGCTGCCCGGCAATATTGTAAATAGCTAATTCTACATGTGTTGAAACAGGTATTGTAAAAGTAATGCGGGTAGCAGGGTTGAATGGATTGGGATAATTTTGCTCTAATTGAAATTGAAAAATTCCTGTACTTTTTGTTTTTTCTAAGCCGCTGATGCTGGCTTGAAATTCAAAGACATCTTCTGGTGTAAATGGCTTTAAAGTGCTTACCACAAACTCATCACCTGCAACGGGTAAAATTGGATTAGGATTATTAGGAAAAAACAGTTGCCAGGTAATTATAGGCAGATCATTATCATCCTTTTCCAGGATATAAATTCTATCTAAAGGACTGATGGAATTATCTGCATCATTTTCCAGGTATAATATATCAACCTGATAATTTTCGGTAATGTTTTCAACATAGAATTTCATGGGAACGGGTGCTGCGTTTAGAAATGTGCTGGATGTATCCACAACTTGTTCGGTAAGGGTAATTTTATAGTCAGCTGCTGAGGGAAATCCATAAATGATCTCCTCAGCAAAAAAAAGTGTTGGCAAAGAAATACTATACGCTAAATTTGTATTGCTTAATTGCCAGCCACTATTGGCATTGTCTATTCGTGCATTGCTGTAATCAAATATCAATAGTCTTATTCCATCAAAAGCGGGCCCTTCTGTCAAGCCATCCATTTCGGTAGCGTTTTCTACCATTAATTGTGATGTTGTATTATTAAATACACTATACGTTTTCAGGTCGGGAATAGAATCGTTAAATGTTATAGTGTAATTATGACCGGTTAATAATTCAGCATCGAATGAACTTGCCGCAACCGTTCCACTGCCGCTGCCTTGAACGTGCTGAATATTCGATGCCGGCAGATCAACCCTTTCATTTATAATGCTGAATGCATCGGTTGTTTTATTAACTGACAGGGAACCGTCGGCACAGATGATTTTCAGTTTATACTTTGAGGAATTGGAAAATAAACGGGTATTCCACTCGTAGTATCCGCTATTTTCAATATGTGCGGCGATATTTTGCCAATATAGGCCATCATTCAATGTATATTGAATCGTTATATCCAGTATATCTGAATCCGCGTCTTTGGCCTCCCAATTAATATCAAAGATGCCCTGAATATTCTCATAGCCTCTGGGATTGATTATCCTGAGTTCCGGCGCCGCGTTTCCCGGGTTATTAACACTAAATGTACCTGTCACCTCGGCCAGGCCAAAGCTGGAATCTCCGATCGCAGCAATTCTTAGCAGATAATTCGCGCCATCGGGATTTTGCAAAGTATTCCAGATATAGGCATTGCTTCCTGCTTCTCCTTCCCACAAACTTTGCCAGGATTTACCGGCATCATTACTGATAAATATTTTATAGGTTAGCTCTTCTGTTTGATTGCCAATTGTCCATGAGATCTCTGTATTTCCGGAAACCTCAGAATTTTCTGACGGATTCTGCAAGTCGATGTTCAAAAAAGGACCACTTGTTTTAAAGGCAGATAGCACCCCAATATGGTCAGAAGGAAATATATCAGCTTGGTTGGGGTTTATAAATGCCAGCCTAGAGTCCAAAATTTCTGTTGCCTCATTATCTTTTATAATAACATAATCAATTCTTTCCGTGGGATTCTCGGCAGGCATAGTAAAGCCTGAGTCCGCGGGATTTATGACAAACCAGCTGTCTAAAAAATTGGCGGAAGAAGTATCCGTGGCCCGCAGAAATTGCATAGGAGGTTCAAAGGGCGTCGCATTAAAATCGCCGCACAAAATATCCGCTTTTGCTGGATACGCGGCGCTTTTTTGATGGATAAAATTTTGAAGGACAGCAACTTGCTCAATACGCACAGGCTCCTGGTTACCATAGGATAAATGTGTATTATAGACATTTATTATTCCTGCCGGCGTTAAGACACTGGCCCAGATAGCTTTGCGGGTAAATAATCCGGGCGGAAGATCTATAAAATCATTTTCAAGAATTATATGCGGACTTATTATGGCTATCCCTTCATCAAACACACCCCAGGAAAAATGAGTTGGCTGCCAGATATAATTATAGCCAATACCTGTTCTTTCAAAAAGCGAATCGGCTAAAATACGGGCCCTGTTATCTGCACTTTGCAAACCTGGTGTTTCGACAATTTCCTGCAGGCAAATAATGTCAGCCTGCAAAGTGTCCAATTCATCCAGAATCAGTGAAATACGTGTGGGCCAGTCACTATCAGGAGCGCCGTATATGTTAAAGGTGAGAACCCTTAAAGTATCAGTTGCATTTTGGGCCTGTATAGAGACCGCGAAACATAAAAAGAAAAACACTATTTTTATGATCATGTCATGACCTTTAATAAGCAATAATAATTGTTAAGAAAAAACTTAGATTTTGTACTATATGAAATAAATTCAATTTAGCAAAATTAAAAGGCAGATGAGAGAGCAAAGAAAATAAAAATGTAACACATTAATTTATATGCAGGGCTTTCTCCAGTTCAACAACCCAGTTATGGATATAATTCAAGGAATTAATTTGATTTTGCGATCCTGCATTTTGAACCATCACAAAATTTTCTCCATCAGGAGTGATATCCCAGTTTTCTGAAGGATCGTTCGGAAAATACATACGGCTAACATCAAATAATTCAATGGGTTTGCCGGGAGAAAACACTGGTTGATATTGGATGGGGACTACCATAAATTTACCGCTGTTACTGACATAATAAAGGCTTTTACCATCCGGTGACCAACGTGAACTAAAACCGCTGTTTGTTGAAACCTGCCATTTGTATTTCAAATCCGGAAAAGATTTTATATAGACTTCAAGTGTCCCGGTTTCATTAGACCCATAAGCCACATATTTTGTATTTGGTGAGAATTTACCGCCAAATTGATAAAAAGAAGGATCGCTGGAAATAGTTTTAATTTCTTTTGTTTGCATGTTCATATATTTAATTGTTCCATCAACAGCCCCGCCAAAGAAATTGAAAATCATAAATTCATTGTTCAGAGATATATCTGCGATAGTAGTGTTTACTGTAGAAGATAATTTTATAACCTCTTCAGCATAGTTGCTATTTAGGGATTTGTATTTTATTTGCAGAGAATCTTCATCTATACTTGCAAAATAAACACCTTTACTATCCTTTTTCCATTCGGGATTTAAACTGTTGTTTCCAAAAGTAAGTCTTCTATACAGGGCGCTTTTAAAATTGTAAACCCAAATATCCCGATTGGCAGATTGGGCACCTACATTAACAACCATGTTCTTTCCATCGGGAGATATCCGTGGGAAGCTGTAGGGCTTTTCCGGTAATGGAATTATACGAGATTGACCACTTTTGTCAAGCCAGACAAGCTCCAGGGACTGGTTGCGGGATCCTTTCAGATAAACAATACTTCCAGTTTTGGAAACCGCAAAATAGGAAATACCACTACCTATATCACCTTCGATATCATTTAAAACCGGGATCGGTGCCGCCAGTAATTGATAATTTTCCAGATCAAAAGGTGCAGCTGTCAACCGACCATTTTTAGCGATTAGTAGGAACCCGGGTTCAATATAACGTGCCATTTCACCACGAATATCCAGAATGTGTTTCTTCTTATCTTCCAAAGATACAATGGCCAGCTCTGCATTTTCATAGGAATTGGGACTGTTAACATTTCCAATAGTGAAAATTACATGCTTGCCACCCGGCAGAACCTGTGGCCAACGGTGTGTGCGTTCTCCCCGCACAGAATCCAGAGTTGTTAACACTTCAGGTGTACCTCCCGATATGGAAATACTTAGTAAGCCTGAACTGTAAGTCGGAGAAAAAATTATTTCATTGTTATCACCCCATGATGCACCGCGGAAAGCTGTTTTTTCATAGATAACATCGGAGCCTCCTCCTTTAAGCGAGACCCTCTTAAGCTGACTATCCGCATTATAGCCTACCCAGTTGCCATCGGGTGAGAAAAAAGGATGCCCCACAACATTGCCGACCTCGTCTATTTTGGTTATTTCAAAACTATCCAGTGATTTTTTATACAGCGCTGTTTTTGAACCTTCGATAACTGTATAAACAACGCTGCTGCCATCTGGAGATATGGTTAAGACCTGCATGTCAGAGCGCAATATTTGCATCTTCTCGGAAGCAATAGCACTCAGGTTAAAGTGCATGATTTTTTCCGGTGTCTGGCTGAGTTTCCAAGTGATAAAAATGGCTGCCATAATCAAAAATAGCATAACAGCGCTTTGTTTAATGATTTTTGTAAATTTGAGCTCTGCTTTTTCTTTGGCAACAGGATTTTTCATTATTGTTTTAGCGGACGATGTGCTGATACGTGAAAAACCACTATCCGTTAAGTCCACAGCTTTCAGGTCAATAATCAAATCATTGGCTGATTGGTATCTCTCTGCAGGATCTTTGGCCATCAGTTTATTTACAATCCATTCCAGGGCCATGGGCACATCTGTGCGGATAGATGTCAATGGGTCCGGGTTTTCATTCTGGATAGAGTAGAAAATAGCCTGATCATACTCCGCTTTATAGGGCAGCTGGCCGGCGATCATTTCATAGAGCAACACTCCCAATGACCATAAATCAGTTCGATGATCTACTTCTTTTCCCTGAACTTGCTCCGGGCTCATATAAGCCACGGTGCCAATAGTTGTACCCATCTGGGTCAGTTTGGTAGACATTGATGTTTTAGCCAGACCAAAATCTAAAATCTTGGCTTTATTATCCTCACCCAATAAGATGTTGGAGGCTTTTACATCACGGTGAACGACATCTTTTTTATGCGCAGCGCCCAGTCCGTCGGCAATTTGAATTACAATGGAAATAGCATCTTCCAGTTTCAAAGGAGCTTTTGCAATTGAAAAATCCAATGTTTTGCCTTCTACAAATTCCATTACAATAAACGGTTTGCCATCAATCTCGTTTATTTCAAAAACGGTGGCAATATTGGAATGATGCAGGGCAGCTGCTGCTTTTGCTTCACGGTTAAAACGGGCCCGGTCATCTTCGGATACAAGAAGGTGGGGCGGCAGAAGTTTAATCGCCACATCGCGGTTGAGTTTGGTATCATAGGGCTTTGTAGACGACACCCATACCGCCTTCGCCCAGTTTTTCTAAAATTTTGTAGTGAAGTATTTTTTTACCAATCATACTTCAACACCTCCCAACGTCATCCCGAATTTATTTCGGGATCTAATGAACATTATGGATACTGAATCAAGTTCAGCATGACGGTTAAGACAGTTTTTCTGGAACATGCCGCCTTCGCCCAGTTTTTCAAAAATCTTATAATGGAGTATTTTTTTACCGATCATATTATTGTTTGCAATTTGTCTGGGTTATTTTCATCATGAACCCATTCAAGAGGATTATTTATTATGTATTTCCTTATTCTATTCATTTCATTTTCGTTTCTGATAACGTGTTCAAAATAATTGCGTTGCCACAATTTACCGGGAAATGGTTGCCAACCATGAAAACAGCATAAATGGCTTTCCCGTTATTGTCAGCTTTTGCCACAAAAAGGGAATTGAGCACATTTATAATGCATATTTAGTCTAATTCAGGTTTTCTGCTTTTATAACAATAATTTGATTAACGGGACTAGTGATAAGATTATTTCCAAATTCCATCCGTAAACCGCAAGCAGCCAGCATATTTATATGCAGTGTACTGCCGCCGTAACTGCAGCCACGAATCATCAAACGGCTGGGAGAAAGACCTTTTTTATCAAACCAGCCGCCAGATACTTCAAAATACGTGTCTTCTATTTTACGGATTGTATATAGCGAATTGCGGGTTTTAACAAACAAATAATCCCAAAGATTAAAGCTGGCTTTAGAAACATGTTTTAATTTTTCCGTTGACTGAACGATCTTATCCAGATTAATTCCGAGTTGCTTCATAATTTACCTTTTGTTTTGACCCAGAGGACAATAAGATTTATATGAGCTTTCAAAACCGTGATCAGCTTAAACTTTTCACTGCTTCATCAATGGAATCAAATGTTTTAAAAATTTTGATCAGCTGTGTAAGTATCAGCACACTGTCCACCTTATCGGAAATACGGGCCAGGGCTAATTCGCCTTCTTTATTTTTAAGTGTGGTATGACAGGCCATAAGGGCACCAATACCCAGACTGTTCATCCACTTCACACCGTGCAAATCAAGAACTACTTTTTTGATATTCTGACCCAGCATGGCCTTGATTTCAAATTGCAGCTGATCTGTTTCCGGCTGTCCCATCAGCTTTCCGACTAATTTGATAACGCCAACATCACCGCGAATCTCGTCTTTAAATTTCATTCTTTGCCTCCTTAAATGTGAATTTCTATTTATTTACAATTTAAATAACAATTATGATTAAAATCTATTGTATAACTTTTTTAATTTTTTTCTGTTGATTTGTTTTCCAATCCGGGTTTTTTAATAATTTTATAATGCAGTATTTTTTTACCAATCATTTGAATTCTTTAGATTGTCATCCCGAATTTAATTCGGGATCCTAATAATGAATGGATGCTGAAACAAGTTCAGCATGACGGATGATATTTTGCATTTGGAACATTCTGGCTTCACCGCCGGTCCTCAGTGCAGTCGAAAGAAGTTTTTCAATTATTTTGTAGTATAATTTTTTTTTGCGATCATTCAACAGTAACCAATTCTGAATTTTTAATTATTTTCTCAAAGCGTGCATTGCCCCGCAGAGGATCCCACAATGGATCAAGTTTTAGAAGCCAAACAGACAGAGCGTCTGTGGGACTGGATAGTAATTTTTCAATGGCCTCTAAAGCTAAATCGTGTTCACCTATCATTGTATAAATTTGGGCCAAATCAAGTAAACGAAAGGATCCACGCCAGGCTTCACGTTCTATGGGCAGCAGCTCAAAACCCTTTTTACCCTGGCGCATGGCTTCTGCTTTATTACCAAGACCGGCATAAGCGAGGCCCAGTGAACTGTATAAACGAGAATCTGACGGCTGTTCTGTAATTTTTTGCTGCAAAAGGGTTATGGCAGATGCGAATTTTTTTTGTGCAATAGATTTATTATCTATCACACTGTAAACCAATCCTTCAAGCAGAGATTGCGGTTTATAAAAAAACTGATCATCTACTTCGTTCGTGCCTGCAATTTCAGCAAGAGCTTTCTGGAATTTGCCCTCATATTTGTTTATTAAATAAAGCCTGTATTTAAAAGAGACCTCATTTGTTCCAATTTTGTTTTTTTGGGCCTCTAAAAGAATATTACGTGCGCTCTGCGTATCTCCTTTGAAGAGCACTGAACTCCAGGATTTAAGTAAAATGGGTGTCAATCCATCGGGTGCGATGGAAATTGCTTTATCTAAAAAAGGCATGCCTTTATCATATTCCTTCAGCAAAAAATATGTTTCAGAGATTGACCATACTGTTGTATAATTCAATGGATCAAGTTCAAATGTCATTTTAAAATAGGAAATGGCATCCTGCATTTTGCCTTGTCTGCGCAGAACAAAGCCGATACCATTATTGGCGTCGACATTATTTGGCTGTAGTTTCAAGGCCTTGTTATACTCTTCTAAAGCGGCCACGTAATTAAGGCGCCCATGGTAAAAATAATCACCCATGGCCACATGCGCTGCAGGCAGGTTGGGGGCAAGTGATATCGCTTTTAGGGCGTTATTGTTTGAGCGGGTCAAATTCTCTTCTGAGCGTTCAAAATACTGCCAGTGCATATCCGATTGAACAGATGAAAGACCGGCATAAGCGGCTGCAAAATTGTCATCCAGATCGATTGCTCGCATGAATAATTGTTCCGCAATACGCGAATTTTTTTCATTTGTAATATCTTCCGAGTATACCAATGCCTTTAAATAGAGATCATAAGCTTCAGGATTATCAGTAATCTTTTCATTCAGGTTCTGTTTTTCCGACTTTATTAGCGTTAAGTTCAAGGCACTGGCCACAGTAGCCGCGATATCTGCCTGGAGTTCAAACACACTTGAAAAATTTGACTCATAGGGTTTGGACCAAATCTGTGTGGCGCTTTCAATCTCTATCAGTTCAGGATTAACACGTACTCTTTTTTTACCATCGGCCGTTTGCTGCCATTGGACCGTTCCTGTAAGAATATACTGAACACCGAGTTCTTCAGCTATTTGTGCCAGAGGCCTTGTACTATCTTTATACTGCATAGCGCTGGAGCGGGCGATAACACCCAATCCTGACAGTGAAGATAGCTCGCTGGTAATTTCCCCGGTAAGGCCATCAGCAAAATAATCCTGCTCACTGGAACCTAAATTTTTTAGCGGAAGCACAGCGATTCTTTTTACTTCTGCGCTTGTCTCTACTGCCGGAATTAAAAAAGAGAATACATATACTAAAATGAGCAAAGCCAGGACACTTAGCGCATAAAATTTTATTCTTGAATTATTGATTGGAACATTATTAGGCGGTTTATCGTTTTTATTGTCATTCTTTAAGGTCTTTTAGCAGATCATCAACACTTTGATAGCGCTCGCTGCGATCCTTGGCCAGGGCCCTGTGCAGCAGGGTCTTCATTTTCTGCGATATATTTTCGGGAAAGTGCACATCTTCATTCAGAATGGAATAAATAACTGCCTGTTCATAATCACCTTTAAAGGGCAGTGTGCCGGTCAGCATTTCATAAAGAACAACCCCAAATGACCAAATATCAGCCCGTTGATCTACTTCTTCACCTTTAGCCTGTTCCGGTGACATATAAGCTGCCGTACCCATTGTTGTACCAACCTGTGTTAGTTCAGCAGAACCGGCAAATTTAGCCAGACCAAAATCCATAATCTTTATTTTGCTCTCATCATCACTCATTATATTGGCTGATTTTATATCACGATGCACAATACCTTTTTTATGAGCCGCCTGCAGGCCTTCGGCTATCTGGATGGCGATATTGTACGGCTTCCTTTGCTGGCAAGGGATTGGGAATTGATATGATCTTTTAAATGCTTTCCTTTAATATATTCCATGACCAGGAAAATATCATCGTCTACTTCTTCGATGGCGTGGATGGTGGCAATATTGTTGTGATTCAAAGCAGCGGCGGCCTTGGCTTCAATCTCAAAACGTTTGCGTTCATCTGAATTGACGGCAATATGATGCGGTAAGAATTTAATGGCTACCTGACGATCAAGCTTGGTATCCTCGGCCAGGTAAACCACACCCATGCCACCTTCGCCGAGTTTCTCGATGATTTTATAATGTAAAATCTTTTTACCGATCATATACTACTTATCCCTTTAGTTGGGAAATTCATACGTTTAAACAAACTCTGGAAGCGTGGATCGTTTCTTACTTTTTTCCATAAATATTGTCCATCTAAAAGCAAGATCGGCATAAGGGGTGATTTTACTGCGTAAGCTTTTTCCAGATATTCAAACATTTTATCATAATCCTCCAAAATAAAAAACATATCGGCTAAAGCATACGGGTCCACATAGGTTAGTTTTTCCTGGTTTTGGAGTCTTTTTATTGTTTCACTAATTCTAAGGGTGTCGCCACTAAGATAAGAGATTTGGGCCAGCCAACTTTGAGCTAATGGGCTGGGAAGCTTACCAGCCAGTAACTCATCTGCCCGCGACATAGCGCTGATTGCTTTTTCTTTATCACCCATTAGAGCGGCAGCCATGCCCAGTTTAATATTGCCCCAAACCCAGGTGGGATTAAGATCAAGTGCTTTGCGGAATTCGATCGCAGCTTCGGAAAAGCGGCCTGTTGCCAACAGGCTCCAGCCCAACTGGTGCGTACCGTACACAGATAATGGGTCGAGTGATTGTGCGATTCGTGCCTGTTCAATAGCTTTTTCTATATGACCCATTGCTAATAAAAAGTTTGAATATTCACGGTGGGCCAAATCGCTTCCGGGATTGAGCTCGATAGCCTTGCGATAACCTTCTTCAGCAGCGGCCCAGTCCCAATCGAAATAAAAAGCAATCTCACCAGCTAAAACATGTGCTTCGGATAAACCGGCATCCAATTCAATCGCTTTTTTTAGAGCTGCTTTGGCCAGCGGCACAATTTCGTCACGGTTTCTCGAATTGAGCCAGGCCTGGTTGACATAACTTTCACCAAGTCCGGCATGGGCAAGAGCCAGACGGGGTTCACGCTCGATGGCCTGCCTGAAATATTCCTGGGCGCGGGCCGGCCCATCATCCGATGTGCCCAGCATGATGTATCTGCCGCGCAGGTATAAGTCATAAGCCATGGGATCGAGGGCTAAATCTTCTTTTTTTTGCGTTTCTCTGTCTTCTGAGAGTTTAATTTTAAGTTTATCACTGATATGCTTTACAATATCATGCTCAATGGTAAGAACGTCCTGTTTTTGGCGCTCAAAACGATTACCCCATAACTGCTGACCATCCTCAACATTGAGCAACTCAACATCAATGATAAGCTTTTCACCCCTTATATCTAGCTGGCCGGCAAGAACAGAATTAACGTCCATCAGACGACCTGCTTCAAGCGGGTTTGTATTATCTGTCTTAAAACGGCTGACACTATGGCGCGACATAACCTTTAAATCCGGGAATTCGGCCAGGCGGTTAATCAAGCTCACCGAAACCCCATCACACAGGTATTCCGTATCGCTGTTGCCGCTGCTGTTTACAAAAGGCAGTATAGCCAGGGAATCGACATGTTCACTATTATCTCCCCAAAAGAAATACGCAACGAAAATTAGCAGCAGGACGGCCGCTGCCAGGATAGAATAGATCTTTAAGGAATGACTTTTTTGTGGTGATAGGATATCCTGCTTTAAATCATCACCGTTATCCCTTGCAGGCTGTTCTGATACGTCCTTAAAATCAGCAATGACTTCCTGCATATGCTGATAGCGGTCTGTAGGGTTTTTCTTCAGGGCCTTTGAAACGATTTCCTCCACATGAGCAGGTATATCATTCCGTACATCAAGGATATTCGGTTGTTCTTCATTAATAATAGAATAAATCACAGCCTGTTCATAATCCCCTTTGAAGGGTAATTCCCCGCTCAGCATTTCATATAAAACCACGCCAAACGACCAGATATCTGCTCGCTGGTCTACTTCTTCACCCCGGGCCTGCTCGGGTGACATATAGGCGGCGGTGCCCACCGTTGTACCCACCATGGTCAACTGCGCTGCTCCACGAAATTTTGCCAGCCCGAAATCCATGATTTTAATTTTTCCTTTGGCGGTTACCATGATGTTGGTTGACTTAATATCACGGTGAACGATGCCTTTTTCATGCGCCGCCTGCAGGCCTTCAGCAATTTGCATGGCGTAATCTATTGCTAATTGATAATTGTCGATGGCTACGTGTTTAAGCTCTTTACCATGGATGTGTTCCATGACCAGGAAAATCTGATCATCGCTTTCTTCGATGGCATGGATGGTAGCAATATTGGGATGATTTAATGCAGCTGCTGCTTTGGCTTCAATTTCAAAACGTTTGCGCTCATCGGAATTGGCTAGAAATATGTGAGGTAAAAACTTAATGGCGACCTGACGTTCCAGTTTGCTGTCTTCGGCAAGGTAGACGACACCCATACCGCCTTCACCGAGCTTTTCGATGATTTTGATAATGTAAGTATTTTTTTACCGATCATAAAATACCTCCCGACGTCATCCCGAATTTATTTCGGGATCTAATAAATAAGCAGATGCTGAATCAAGTTCAGCATGACGTTTAGAGATTTTTATTGTAAACAATTTACTTTGCTCAGGATTTTCAATTATTTTATAGTGTAATATTGTTTTACCGATCAATCTAAATTCTCCAAAACCCAAATATCTCCACCCTCAGGTTTTACCTTGTCAAACAAAACCCACTGTACCATTGGGCGACCAGACCGGGTAGTCAATTCTAAAATCAATTTCTGCTTCCGGGAATACTTTTTGCGACTCTCCTGATTCGAGATTATACACCCACAAAATGCTATGGCCGGTTACATCCATGATTTT
Source organism: Calditrichota bacterium (assembly GCA_963723365.1). Classification (GTDB taxonomy): domain Bacteria; phylum Calditrichota; class Calditrichia; order Calditrichales; family J004; genus CAVRRG01. The sequence goes on from CAVRRG010000043.1 coordinate 24,458, forward strand.
TAAATAATCCGGTGAAAATGAACTGTGAGCTGTACCTTTTGGTGCGGCAAATTTTAAAGCTTGCCCACCTTGGCGGGCGATCTTCATTAATTGTCTTTTTCCATCATAAGAGCCTGCAAAAATAATAAACGCACCATCGGCAGACCAATTGATAAAATGTCCATAGGCGCCGCTGTTTGTCAATCGTATTTTATCGGAACCATCAGCATTCATAACCCAAAGTTCTTTACGTCCGTCATGATCAGACTGGTAAGCAATCTTTTTACCATCAGGTGAAAAGGAACGGGTTAATATCCAGGGCTTCATTCTTAGTCAGTTGCGATATTTGTTTTGTTTCAATATCTGCCAGCCATATATCAGGATTTCCAGATCTTGAGGAAAAAAACACCAGTTTTTTATTATCGGGAGACCATTTGGGCTGATAATCTCCTCCCGGTCCTTCCGTAATTTGGCTAGATGTATAATTATCATTTGAATAAATCCATAAATTCATGTCACCTGAGCGGTCGGAATTAAAAGCAATCATTGAGCCGTCCATGGACCAGGCACCACGGCTATCTTCACGGGTTGTGGCTATGACTTGTTGCGGTTCAGCTGTGGGACGGCCGGTTATTGGTGAAACGGGTAATTTCCATAAATCAGCATTTATTTTTAATGTGGTAAAAGCCAATTTATTGGCAGCTATAGAAAGCTGAACATCTTCTCCGGCACCGCTTGTTACTTGTTGTGCGTTGTTTAGAGGTCTGCCGTCATCTGAGACTGCTAAACGCCAGATATTACGACCGCCGCTTTTGTATGATGAAAAATAGATAAAATCGCCAGAGCCCGACCATACAGGATTGATATTTTCATACAGATCATCCGTGATATTTATACTTTCTTTTGTAGTCAAATCTAAAACTGTGATATTAAATTTAGTGTGTTCAATTTCCTGATAAACAATTTTGGATCCGTCAGGTGACCAATGCGGATTAATATGTTCGACCGCTTCGGAAGAACTAAATGATAACTGATACGCATTTCGACCATATTGATCAGCGGCCCAAATACGTGTAGTACCTGCCCACGAGGCATCAAAAGCAATCTGATTTCCATCCGGCGAAAAGGAAGGATTAAAGGCGTTTTCAAGCAATTTATTTTCTTTTTTTGTTTTTAAATCGTATTTCCAGATATCACCGCCACTAAAAGAAGAATATACGTCACCCGGTTCAAGTCTTATATACTCAGCATTGGAACGCACAAACAGTACTGAATTGCCATCCATCGAAAGAACCGGTTGGATATTGTCAAAATTCCCGGCTGTAATCTGAACCTCTGAAGCACTCAGTAAATCTTTATAAAATATGTGCCGGAAATTATTTATTTCCCTGCAAAAAACAATAGAATTAGCATCAGGAGAAAAAGAAGGGTACTCTTCCAGGGCATCGGCAAATGTTATTTGTTTTAAGTTTATTTGCCTGGAACTTAGCTGTTCCTGTGAATTGTCTGCTTTAAAAACTTTATCCCATATTAAATAAAATGACAGGGTAGTGATTACGATTATAGCTATCCATAAAGGGATTTTTACTTTTTTATCTGCTGCCATTAATTCAGCGCTGTTTCTCGCGCTTTTCAATTTATTTAGTTCAGCAACCACTGTTGCCATATCTTTGTAACGTTTTTCTTTCTCTTTCTCGAGACATTTATTAATTATAAGATCGATAGCAGATAAATTATTTATTGGTGTGTGGGGCTCATTGAGAATTGAATATATTATAGCCTGTTCATAATCACCTTTAAAGGGCAGGGTAGTGCTTAGCATTTCATATAAAATCACACCAAAAGACCAGATATCCGATCTTTGATCAACTTCTTCTCCTCGCGCTTGTTCTGGTGACATAAAAGCAGCAGTGCCTACCGTGGTTCCAACTTGTGTTAACTGGGCTGCGCCACGGAATTTAGCCAGGCCAAAATCCATGATCTTTATTTTGCCGTCTTCCGTAACCATTATGTTGGAAGACTTTATATCACGGTGTACAATACCTTTTTTATGGGCAGCTTGCAGGCCTTCAGCTATTTGGACAGCGTAATCTATTGCTAATTGATGATTGTCTATTGCTAATTGTTTAAGCTCTTTACCCTCAATGTATTCCATAACCAGGAAAATTTGATCATCAGCTTCTTCAATAGCGTGAATGGTTGCAATATTAGGATGATTCAGAGCCGCGGCAGCCTTGGCTTCAATCTCAAAGCGTTTGCGTTCATCAGAATTAGCAGAAATATGAGTTGGCAAAAACTTTATTGCTACCTTACGTTCCAGCTTGGTATCTTCGGCCAGATAAACCACACCCATACCGCCCTCACCGAGCTTTTCAATAATCTTGTAGTGGAGAATTGTTTTACCAATCATAAAACACCTCCCGATATCGCACTGCTCATCGGGATTCTGAATTACAATCCACTCATCTACGATTCGTGGGTAATTCTGGAACATGCCGCCTTCGCCGAGCTTTTCGATAATACGATAATGTAAAATAGATTTCCCTATCATAATACGCCACTTTTACCCCGTGAGATAATAATAGGAATGCTCTTCACAATCTTCTTATTCAATATCTCACGCTGTGAACCAAGTTTTTCAATTATTTTATAGTGTAAAATGTGCCAACCGATCAAGAATATATCTCCTTACTACATAAACCATTCTGATCAAAGAAGCGGACTGTTTTGGAATAAGGCTAAGTTTAAGTTTTAGTAGACTTCTAATCAACGAAAAAGAAGTGGGATAAATTCCACTAATAACATAATGGCAGCGCTTGTGGTCAGGCGTTTTTTGGCCGGGAAAGGGATAACATTTTTTCTCATGATTATAAGTATTTACTAGTTCTAAAATCGATAATATTTTTTAATCAAAGAAACCTTTATCCAACATAACCTGTCTAATAAGCGTTCATCACCTTTACATATTGGAGTAGAAAATGAGAAGATGTCTTTTAGTATGCTTAATTTCAGTTGTTCTTTTTGCATGTGACAGTAATAATAAGGCCCGCGATGAATTCAAAAGAGCACATCCTGACTTCAGCCAAAAATTTGAAAGCAGGATTAATACTATATACCAAGATAATAAACTGCATGGTGACTTTCTGATCGGCATTGTCAACCAGCAGGGACAGGTTTATAGCTATGCAATTAACAGGGATATTTTAGCAGGAGAACCATCCTCATTGAACAGTGATTCTCCCATTTACATTGCTTCGCATACAAAATCTTTCACAGGAACGTTATTAAAAATCCTGGAGGAAGAGGGTCGGATCGATTTAAATAAAACGATGCATGATTACCTGCCGCAATTGGTATTCGATGAAAGCGTAGATACCAAATCGATTACAGTTAAAGACATGCTTAATCATACGCATGGTATTAACAGTACTATGCTCACCTGGAAAACCGCTTTTCTTGGTTATGATGGCGGGAATGAAGAACTCGTCCACGCGCTGAATTCAAATTTTAGAAGCGATCCTTCACGACAATTTCGCTATGCCAATACGGGACCTGTGCTAGCAGCTATGGTAGTAGATGAAGTTAGCGGAAACAGCTGGAAAAAATTGATGAAAGAAAAAATATTTACTCCCTTAGGAATGACCAATACCAGCTGCGATGTAAGTGACTATAGCCCGCAAGAGATCATCCCTGCCATACTGGTTACAAAAGATGGCACACTATTTAGCAAAGGCTTTTACAAAAAAGATAATTCGATGAGCGCCGCAGGGGGGACTATTTCAACGATTAATGATCTTTCCAAATGGCTAAAATTTAACATTAACCAGGAAACATCCATTATAAAGAACAAAGCCTCTTTTAAAGATTTGCATGGGATTTCCAGCACTCAAAAACGGACCTATTTCAGCTATGATCGTTTTGGCTACAGCCTTGGATGGGATTTAGCTACATATCAAAAGGATACAATATTAACCCGTTTTGGAACTTATGCCGGTATGAGTTTTCATTTATCTTTTATTCCGGCCAGAAAGATAGGAGTTGTTGCTTTCATTAATGAAAATCGTGCTGCACGGCTCCCGCATTTAATGGCTAACTATGCCTATAATCTGATAGGACAAAATCCCGAAATTGAAAATGTATTTAACCAGGAACTTGAAATGTTTAAGAAGTCTTTTAATAAGCCACAGCGTTTTCCAGCACCAGGCATGAAATTATCAGATTCAGATGAAAGTGATAGACTCCTTGGAACTTACACAAACAATCTTGGTTGGCCGGAAATAAGAATAAATAAAAACTCCGCTGGATATGAATTTATTTGGGGTTCTTTGAATGGCCCCGTTTATAAAATACCAGATCCGGATCAATCTTATCTATCTTCATTAGGTCCTTTGATGAGGCAATTCGGGGTTTCTGAAAAAAAGGGCGTCGTTGATAGCTTGTTTACAGGCTCTTTAAAATATAAAAAAGTTAAATAATTTCACTTAACCGGACCCAGGTATTTGTCCAGCCAGGATAAGGATTCCTTGACAAACTCCGTATTGGGCACAAAGTGGCCTTCTTCGTAAACGAGTATTTTTTTATGTTCTGGCGCTGTTCCTAATAATGTATAAAAAGGAAGCTGCGATGTCTCATAAGGAAAAAAGAAATCATATTTCCCGTTAAGCATTAATACCGGCACTTTAATGCGCGGTAAATAATTCACTGCTTCAACTTCAGGCAGAGCAGGTTGAAATAAAAGCCCGGCTACAAGAAGCAGACTTCCTTTGATGCGCTTTTCAACCGCTGGTATAATGCCACCCATGGCGCCACCCCAGCTCACACCGAAATAAACAAGTTTATCGCTGTCAATATCTTTCCTCGTCTGCAGGTAATCTATCGAGCGGCTAAAATCCTTGGTCCACATAATAACATGTTCTTTCCAGAAATTTGTCTGGTCCGGGTAATCCGACTTTAGTCCATCACCTCTTTCGTAGGTGCTTTTATAGATAGGATACATTAGTGCGCGACCGCTTTTCATTAAAAATTTAGTTCGAGAGAGTCTTAAAGATTCGCTGGAACGATTATGAATAGAGTTAGAGCCCGGGAAATAAATTGCTGTCTGATAGGGTGCTGCCCCATTTTTTGGTAAAAATAGGTAAGCCATCATCTGTTCATTGCCATAGGCAGCATTAAAAGTTATTTTCTGTTTTATCCACTCTTCTTCTTCAACTTCTTCCTCAATAATGGCCTTTAGATCTGTGTTATCATAACTGAATTGTTTAAGAAATATATCAAAGGTCTGATCACTGACCTGTTTTTGACTAAGAAAATCTCTAAAGGGTAATTTAATTTCAGCCAATAATATATCATGACTGTCTTCAGCATCCAGATACTTTATGCAGCGAAAACCATTTATCTCCGAACGGTCCATGGCCTGTTGCGCATAGGCATCATTAAAGGCGTAAGCCGGGTCATTCCAGCCACCGCCCAGAATAAAATGACCGCCGCGACTGCTTCTGTTTAAACACCATTCACGTACATTACCAGCCATGTCATAAACACCAAAGCGGTTCATTCCTTTTGTACTGCCGGTTGCTAGCAGGCCTGCACTACTTAGATTGCTTTGTGGAACAATTACGGAGCTGGCCCAGGTAAATGCTGCCCTATCCCAATGGTAAATAGAAGGCAGGCTTTTGCCAACATATGCGGCGTACGCCGCTGCTTCGTACAAACTAATCCCACTGACCGGAAAATCATCCTGACCGGCAGGGTAATCGCCAATTTCCCAGTTGGACGGTCCGGGTTGACCTGTTCTATCGATAAACAGCTGCAAGGCTTTGTCCCAACTCAGCTGATTTGTGTTGTCAGATAAAAGCAATTTCCACCATCGCTGATTTTTGTATCCGCCACTATCAATGAAATTTTTGTATTCCTTATTGGTTACTTCATAGCGATCCATTAGGTATTCACCAGTATTGACTACCTCCATTTGCTCCAGTCCCGGCATATGCAGCCCCGCCGGGGCCGCTGACATTTGATATGTATTAGAACTGGCAGCAATTAATACCATTTCCTGTGGAATCTCTGCTGTTTTTAACATTTTAAAAGACATTATTGGATCTTTAAAACTCAGGCTCCAGATAATATCATACTGCGTTAGATAACCATCCTTTTGTAATTTTATTTTAGAATAGCCCCTGGGGAAATACACACTGTCTAGTGGTGTCTTACCAAGATATTGCCAGGTTGAAGAACTATCTGAATAACCTTTGGCAAAAACATCTGCTCCCGCAGGCTCGGAGTGGATATTGAGCTGTTTGGAAATCTTGGGATAAAGAGATTTTAATAAAGGATCCTGCGGAATAACCTCTCTTGCCTGTTCAGCCAAATTAAATACGTGCCATGATAAGATTCCGTTGTCTACGTTAGAAATATCCTGGGCCATTTGTTCAATTTGCGGTAAAATATTTTGATGGATGTGGTTAATTTGCGCATTGTTGTAAATCCACCAGGTAATGAAGAGTAATATTATGGCCAGTGGAAAAAAGACAACAGGCTTTTTCAAAGAGGATATAATATTAATATTGGCACTTTCAGACTGAAAGCTTTTAATATCAGAAAGAAATTCATCCACTGAAGCATAGCGCTCGTCGGGATTTTTGGCCAATGCTTTTTTTAAAATTGTCCAGATATCTTCGGGAATATTATTTTGCGGTGTGCCGGGTTCTTCGTTCAGGATGCTATAAATCACGGCCTGTTCATAATCGCCTTTAAAGGGCAGGGCGCCTGTTAGCATTTCATAGAACACCACACCCAGTGACCAGATATCTGAACGCTGATCAACATCTTCACCTGTTGTTTGTTCGGGAGACATGTAGGACGCGGTACCAAGTGTGGATTGCTGTTTGGTTAATTCGATACCGGCACCAACTTTGGCCAGTCCAAAATCCATGATTTTTACCTGGCCTTTTTCATTATTCATGATATTGGCTGATTTTATATCGCGGTGCACGACACCCTTATTGTGTGCTTCCTGTAAACCATATGCAATTTGGGTGGCTGTTTGCAGCGCTTCCTCAACAGGGAGAGGCTTTAGAATCAATGTGATCTTTAAGATGCTTACCGCTGATATGTTCCATAACAATAAAGATCTGATCATCAGCTTCTTCGATGGAATATATAGTAGCAATATTGGGATGGTTTAATGCAGCGGCGGCCTGGGCTTCAATCTCGAAGCGCTTACGTTCATCGCTGTTGGCGGCTATATGCTGCGGCAAAAATTTTATAGCTACCTGGCGCTTGAGTTTTGTATCTTCTGCGAGGTAGACCACTCCCATCCGCCCTCGCCCAGCTTTTCGATAATACGATAATGTAAAATAGATTTCCCTATCATAATACGCCACCTTTATCCCGTGAGATAATAAAATTATCATTTTCCAGAGTTCTTAAAATAATTATCTCACTGGGTGAACCAAGTTTTTCAATAATTTTATAATGAAGAATAGTATTGCCAATCAAAATATACCCCCAATTAAAAGACATTCTGATTTTATAAATCGTAAAATCAAAATAGTATAAACATTCTTAAGCTAAATTCAGATTGAAACAATCAAATGTATATGAATTTAATCATAAAAAATAGAAAAAAATCCCGGCAAAATTTTGAGGCAGGCAAGTGTGGCGGGTTGTATTAATTTCTTAAGGCATTAAGAGCATCATCGACATTTACATATACCTTAAATATATTTTCCAGCTGAGTCATTACAAGCATACTGTTTATCTTACCCGAAATATTAGCCAGGCTAAATGTGCCAGCAGCATTATTTACAACCGAGTAGCTCTTAAGTATTGCACCTACACCAATGCTGTTGACCCATTTTACACCATGCATATCCAATACGACTTTTTTAATATCAGATCCTAACATGGCTCTTACTTCATTGAGTAATGTATCTGTTTCCGGACGGCCCATTAAATTTCCTTTAAGGGTAACAATACCCACATCATCTATAACTTTATCTTTAAATCTCATTTATTATTCTCCTGCGTTAAGTTAATTTTGTTTACTTCTATAACTACTTAATTCCAGCAGGAAAGTTACAGTTGTTTATGCTCTTGGCTAATATATTTTTAAACGCAGTACTTAAACTCTAATATGTATATTTCGAACTAATTCCCGTAAATCTGCAGGTCAGGATAAAAAGCTGCCCAGGCAAACCAGAAGGCAATATAGGAATGCGTGCCCTCCAATCTTTGGCCACTATTTGGGCCGGATATAACTTCTCCCAGGATATTATATTGATTCTGCAGGTTATCAGTAAAAATAGCGGCTCCATTATCCTGATTTGCCGAAAAATTTAGTGGTACTGAGCTATTGGAAAGATTTCGCCTATAGGCGACAGAATAGTTTTTTCCGGAATCCCAAACAACAACAATAGAATCTGCGGCTAATTCTGTATTGATTACATTTATTCCGGCATATGTATTTTCGAAGCGCACAACCAAGGTCATGCCGTTTATTACCACCCCCATGACCCGCTCTTTGTTAGGAACCCGATTATCTTCATTATTTACAGGAAATAACAACTGATCATTGTCTTCTTTGTAGTTACCGTAGGGGTAGAAAGCATATTGTGATGCGTTGTATATTCCTGTGTTATTGGAGAGGACCAGTGCATCAGGAAACATGGCTTTTGCCGTTTTAAAACTTGTTTCAACAAGAATTTCATTTTCTGGAAAAATACCTTTCAAAGGTCCGGCCACACATTGGTTGGTCATTTGTGACCAGTAACTGTCTGAAAAGCGGTCATATAATATAAGATTTGTGTTATATAGTTTGCCCGAAACGCCAAATGTTGTTTTAGATTGGGAATTTCCATTTTTAATAACAGGATTTAAACCGATAGCGGAACCGGTTAAGGGGCAATAAGAAACCGTTACCTTAGTATCATTTACAATTTCATGCCAATCCAGAATTTTGTGCGGATACATACGTTTTTGACCGCATTGAAAAAACCACCACCAGGTCATCATCATTCCATAAAATTAACTTCACTTATAGAAATCATATTGGGATTGTCAATGGCCGGAATACCGTCTTTACCCGGTCCGCCATTAAAAACCTGTGATTCAGGTATGAGCCAGCCGCCGTTAACTTTTGAGGATACTTCCTCCGAGCAGGATTGAGATACATAAAATGCCGCGATAAAACTTATTAGAATGATATTTTTCATTTGCTAATCCTTATATAATAAAGAAGTAAATGGATGCAGAAAGCGTGTAACTAGTAGTGATCTGAATACCGGATAAATCCCTGTAGACGGGTAGTTGGGTTGAAATTCTAAACCCTATAGGGTCCATGTTAACATTTAAAGCCGGTACCAGGTAAATCCAATTTCCCCCCGTATTGGGAACAGAACTGCCGGCAAATGAATCTTTTGCAGCGTGGCGGTAGCGCGTTTGCAGAGAGAGATCAAGAAGCGCAGAATGACGATAAGATAAACCAGCGCTTCCAAGCAGGATATTACCAAAATGGTAGGAACTAAAAGGCCCGTTGCTCTGAAAACGGTTATTATCACCATTCATTCTGTAATTCAGATTAATAAAGATACTGAATGGATTGGGTCGGAAACTTTTTGCAAAATACGACCCTAAAATATGGTCCCAGGAACCCGTTCCCGGCTGCAGCTGCGGAACAAGCACAAAATTGTTTTTATCCCGAAGATCAGATTTACCGCTTGGAAATTTTAAACCATAGCCGATAGCCAGTTGATTTTGATCAGCAAGATCAGAAATAATGATATTGTACTTAATTAAAGCAAGAAGGTCACCCAGGCCATTGGTTCGAATATTGTCCGAATTGCCAAATAAAAATGTCTGATTTTGCTGTACAAAAGGTATAATAAGAGTAGCAGAGAATCTGTCACTTATACCGTAAGACACATCAAAAAGGGCTGTATTGCTAAAACGTTCTTCGCGCGCATCTATAGTTTTTGGCAGAACATCTTTTATGGAGTTATGCTCAACGGTTAGAGAAAACTGCCATTGATCAGCGTTTGTAACGGAAACATCTATGGCCGATAAAATAGGTGTTCCGGCTGAACAACAAGTTTGAGAAGCAGCGTAAAAGGGTAATTGCAGAAAAATTACTATGAGTATAGTTACTTTCATACTGTCCATATTTTTGATCCAGCTCTATATTAAGGATTTGTTTTAAGAAAGAAAGAGCCAAAGGCAGATGTTATAAAAATATTATGGAAAGAGTAAAAGTGGTGATAAATGAAAAAGACTCTTGTGATGTAAAGGGAAACGTGTGTTTAATCTTTTAAATAGCTCATAGCTGATTGTTAGTTTTCGACGTCAATTTTTAAATCTTTTCCTAATAAACCTTCCAGCGGAAGTGTACCAAAATTTATTCCTTTAGCATTGCTGATGGCTTCGTCAACAGGAATTTTTTTATACTTAATGAGGTATGCCGCCCACATGTGGCTGGCCCTCCAGGCTACTGTGCAGTGCAATAATACCTTACCTTCGGCCTTGTCCACAGCATCAGCAAACTTTTTGACTGCCTGCGGATTATAAGGTGTGTCATCACCACCAAGCGGTATATGAACATATTGCAGCTGCAGATTTTTTATAAATGACTCTTCATCGTAAGGCACATATTGCCTGTTGTCCATTTCACCCTGCGTTCGCAAATTGATTACAGTTGTAACACCTTGTGCTTTAAGCCATTCTAAAGCGGCTGAATCCGGTTGACCACTTATATAGATATTGCCAGTTTTAGCTATTACTCCACGGAATCCCTGCTGTTCTATTTTTTCCGGGAAGGGGATAGTTTCTTGCGCAAAAGCGCTTGCTGTAGAAAAAAGAAAAAGTGTAATTGCTTTAACAATAAAAGAAGAAAATCGCATATACATTAGCCCCTTTTATAAATAGTTAGCTATACTTTAAAATGATTAAGATGTACTTTTATTTACAAAATCTTTTAAAACTTCTTTCTCCTGCTCATCATGTGCCAGCCAGGAAAGTGCTTCATCAAAATCGGTAAATATTTCTACAGCTTTTCTATTGCCCTCTGCGAAAGATTGATAGACTTTTGCCATTCCATAAATTTGCTGGTTAAATTCCGGAACAAGTATAGCCAGCAGACCCTGGGGTCTTTTGAGCTCACCCTTGGAACTACTTATGGTCCCTTCTACACTTAGATTATCGATACTCTGCAGTTTCCGCGCATCGCTTAAATCCCTAAGGTTAGGCACGTTTTCCGTTATGTTGTTAACATCGTTGATCAGCTTCATGAGACTTTGATCATCAAGTTCATCGATAAACTCATTCAAAACAAAAGAGTGCTCTTGCAGGTAGTAGCTGTTAATTGCCATGCTGATCTCCTGTAAAAATAAATACCTAATCAATTATATTGTAAACGCAATACCAATATAAATATTTCACACATCGAAAATGATCATTTTGTAAAGCAATTTTAATTCTGATTTTCTCTTCATCTGGCCCTTATTGACCAGTTACCTCAAAGTTTCCTCGAAAAGTTTCAATATCCTGTTATACTCATCCGTCCAGGAGCTGGCCTCTTTAAAACTATGTCCCTCCAATGGATAAACTGCCAACTCCCAATTATCCTTCCCTAATTCAATGAGCCTTTGGGATAATCGGACGACATCCTGAAAATGAACATTTATGTCAACCATACCGTGGCAAATGAGCAGATGACCTTTTAGGCCTTCCGCAAAATAAACAGGACTGCTGCGGCGGAATGACAGAGAATCGGCCTGCGGAATATTTAAAATGTTTGATGTATAGGGATGATTATAATGAGCCCAGTCTGTAACTGAGCGCAAGGCTGCACCTGATTTAAATATATCTGGGTTTGTGAACATGGCCATTAGTGTAATAAATCCACCATATGACCCGCCATAAATTCCTATTCTTTGCGGATCAATACCATATTCTTTAACGAGATATTGTGCACCATCTATCTGATCACTGAGATCTTTTCCACCCATATGCCTGTAAATAGCAGTCCGCCAATCACGGCCATAGCCGGCGCTGCCGCGATAATCAATATCCAAAACCGTATAGCCCTTGTCTGCCAGCAGATTATGAAACATATATTCACGATAATAGCTGGACCACCACTTATGGGCGTTTTGCAGATATCCTGCTCCATGAACAAAAATAACGGCCGCCCCATTGGGATTCTCAGGCTGGTATAACCTGGCATAGGGTCTTTCCCCATCTGTTGCAGGGATCTGCACAATTTGCGGATCACGCCAGGGATATTTCTGCCATTCTTTCGTTGTTGAAAAAGTCAGCTGCCTTGCTTTAGAACCGGCTATTGCTTTCTTAATATATAATTCCCATGGTTTGTTGGCATAGGAATGTCGAACAACAATGTACTCCCCATCGGGTGAAATATAAGAGCGGTTTGATCCCGGCTGATTTGTTAATTTTTCCCATTCGCCGTTGCCCTGCAGTTTCATGCGGTAAGAGTTCGTTTGAGCAGGATGTATCTTTATTTGCGCTAAAATAGAAGTATTTCCCGTCCCTGGATAGAACCGGCCAGTATATCTCGAAGTTGCCTTCTGTCAGAGACTTTGTTGACTTTGTAGACAAATTATACGTATACAAATGGCTATAGCCGCTTACTTCACTGCAAAACCAGATACTTTTATTGTCAGGCAACCAGCCGCTGCTACCTGCTCCATTCCACCAGGAAATATTCGGCCCGCCAATCCAGGCCTCATCATGTTGATGTTCAATAGATGTGAGTTTTGCTGATGGAAGATCAATTAATGCAAACCAGCGATCTTTATTATCTTCAGAACGAACCTCAACATATCCATATTTTCCATCGGGGCTCCATGGAGGGACCATAAACAATAACATCGCGTGTTTTCTCCTGATCTTTCTTAGTACAGATGAGGTATAATTTATATCATCAAAAATGCCGGGCAGTTCTTCAATCGTCGGCATAGGTCAAGGTTTCCTTTGCTAAATCCACTACCGCTAATTTGTATTTTTGCTGAGGAGATCCAACTTTCGATCTGGCTTTTAACATTTTACTGTAGCCGCTTTCTTCCACATAAGAAGGGACCTCTGTGCTTAGCTCACTATGTTTTTGACCAAGCAAAACGGTAACATATTTACCATCCGGTGCAAGCTGCGGATTGTAAATGGTTTGCTCTTCAATATATATCAGAGCAACGTCTCTTTTCTGGTCCGTGGCGTTTTTCTTTCTTTCTTTTTTTTCTTTTTTCTCTCTTAAAACGGAGATAAGTTTTAATTCTTCTTTACTGATATAAGCTTTGATTTCAGAGTCAGAGTTTTTTGATTCGCCCGGTTTTTCGTCCGCGATAAATTGTACGATTTGCTTAATGTCCCCATTGCTGATATCTCTGCTGAAAAGTCCGTTGCCTCTTTGGAAAATAATAGCCGTTTCATCCTGGTTAAAGGCAGTATTGCTTTCAGCCTCGTATGTTGAGGTAATTCTTTGCAGCCTGTTTTGTACGATGTCAGCAAGAAAAATATCATTTTCACGGATAAATACTTTTCTACTATAATCCCTGCTGTATTTGCCGGCAGCCGATGGGGCCGTTAATAACTCTTTTTGAGGAACTTTTTGAGGGACAGCTCCTTCATCTGATATTGCAATTTTATATAAGGAATCTTCATCGGCCTTTTCCGGATTCCAGGTAAAATAAACATATTTACTGTCTTCAGACCAATAAGGCTTATCCGGCAGATTTCCGACAAAATCGGGGCCCTGCATTATTTTAGCTACAGATAGTTGCGGCTTGGGTTGGGCAGATACATTAAGCGCAAAAACAACTGTAAAAAAACAGCTCAACTTAATGGGCGCCCATAACATGTTTCTTATCCGCAAAGAATTTTTATTCATTTAGAGCCTTTATATTTGATCATTGTTCCTTCGTATTAACACATAAAAAGGAATACCGAGCATCAGTAAAATGAATCCCCAAAAAACAACCTCGTATCCGGATCCTACAATTACCCACATAGAAAAACCAAATGCCAGGAAGGCAGAAAGCTGCTGTTTAGTAATAAGTTTTTTATTCTTGCTGTAGAGCAATATTGAAAAACTTGCTGTAGAAAACAAATAAGGTAAAATAACAGAAAGAGTGGACAGCAGCATCATGAAAGTAAAAGCCTCAACCAATCCTTTGGAATAATTAAGTATCATTAGAATGGATACAAGAATGCTTGATATAATTATTCCCGATGCCGGTGAACCGTTTTTATTTGTCTTCCCAAATATTTTAGGGAATAATTTGTCATGCGCAGCAGCCATGGGAATTTGACCCTGGATCAGTATCCAGCCGTTTAATGCACCCAGTGTGGCTATTGCTGCTCCCGCTGCAACAATATATTTAGCTGCCTTACCCCAAAACAGTTCGGCGGCATCAGCAAAAGGGGCCTTGGATTGTGCCAATGTTTCAGCAGGGATTATACCCATTATAGCGATGGAACTGAGAATATATACTATAACCGTTATAACCGTTCCCATGTTGGTTGCTTTTTTTATTGTACTTTCAGGATTAGCGGTCCCGGTGGCCGGTATTGTAGCACACTCCATCCCCAGGAAAGCAAAAAAAGTTAAGGTTACTGTCGCTGTTAATGCAGAGAAGGTTGTGCCGCTGGTGAGATTCAAAGAAGGCAGGTTATCAACATTAATATAGAAAATCCCTACAAATGCTATTAAAATTATCGGTGCTATTTTTAAGATTGTTGTTATAAGCTGAACAAATCCAACCATTCTTATCTGCTTACTGTTTACCCAGGTCAACAGCCAGATAAAGGATAGACCAGTAAGAATGGCTGCAAACGGATTATTTTGCAGCAGCGGGAAAAACACACCCAGGTAACTGACCAGTGCCACAGCAATAGCAGCATTTGAACTCCAGATTGAAACCCAGTAACTCCAGGCAACTAAAAATGCCGGGAAGTCGTCCAGGCTTTGCCGGGTATAGGCATAGGGACCGCCGTTTAAATGGGGCATTTTACGGGCCAGGTTACCAAAAACTGAAGCTAATAATAAGGCACCGGCAGCGGATATTAGCCAACCCATAATACTGATGCC
This sequence comes from Calditrichota bacterium, assembly GCA_963723365.1. Classification (GTDB taxonomy): domain Bacteria; phylum Calditrichota; class Calditrichia; order Calditrichales; family J004; genus CAVRRG01. Next base: position 39,531 of record CAVRRG010000043.1, read on the forward strand.
GCCATAAATTGCCAGAGATGCGGGTAACAGGAAAATACCGGAACCTATCATGTTGCCAACAACCAGCGAGGTGCTTTGCCAGAGTCCTAATTTTTTTTGTGCCATTTTAAAACCTTAATGATAAGCAGCTTAATCCGCCATCTACTTTGCGAAATTCAGAAACATCAACTTCGAGAACCGTATATCCTGCGTGCCTGGATTTTTTGCGCTGCTTGCGGATAACCCAGTGGGACTAATACAAAATCGTTAATCCATAAACTATTGGCGGCATAGCTTTCTTCCGGGGGGATTTCTATAAGATTATATTGTTTGAATTCGGTTTTATTTATGAATTCTCCACATGCTACTAAATTATTGTTTTCCAAATAAGACAAACCTGTTTTTAAATGAAGCACTTTCTGCAATTTTACACAAGATCCACTTAAATTGTATTTATTTAAAAGGTGAATGACCTGCTCAGCGCCGTTTTCGTTGGTACGTTCAGATAGTCCGATATAGTAATGATTGCCGGCCATCATAATATCTCCCGCCTCAACTGTTCCCGGTGCTGCTATTTCCTCAATCACAGGAAAGAATTTTTTCAGGGCTGTTTTGATGGATGCCGTCTCGCCTCTGCGTGATTGTTCTCCGGGATTGGTTATGATAGCGCAATGCTCTGTCAGAAGGGCTGTGTCTTCCACAAAAGTAGAATCGGGGAAATTTTCATCTGCCTGCAATTCTATTATATTCAATCCGCATTGTTTTAAAACGGATACATAAAAGGCATGCTGTTGCAATGCCTTTTTATAATCTGGTAAGCCAAGTTTTGCTTTTGAGACAGCGTCTACAATACTTTTGGCAGGCGGACGTACAATCGCGTTCGAAAACATCATAAAAAGTTTTCGCTTCCTCTTATATACTAATGCTCTGTTATTTATAGTTAAAATTATATGATATCAAAACAGTCTTTTTGGACAGGATAGCCGGATTTACTTAATTTCATTTTATCAATAGGGCATTCATTTTGCGTCTTTTAGAATAACTCAATAAACAATCATATATTCTCGATAAATCTATTTTTTATCATGTTTAATCCTGTCTATTTCTTACACTCTAGGTATCATATGAAACTATTTAAGCAGTATTAATTTTTTGGTTGCAGTAAATCCTGTTGCTGTATCAAGTTTGTAGAAATAAACGCCACTGGAGTAAGCTGCAGCATCCCACTCTATTATGTAAGACCCTGCTGCCTGTTTCTTTGAAACCAATGTTGCCACTTTTTGACCAAGAAGATTATATATTGATAAGTCGACATTGCTGCTCTTTGCCAGCTGATAACTAATTCTGGTAGATGGATTAAAAGGATTGGGATAATTTTGGTGTAATGAAAATTGTTGCGGCAGAGCAATATTTTTCTCATCAATTGCTGTGGCCACGGCATTTGTGGCTCCAGGTGTGGGGTTTGCAAAGAGCTGCCAACTGCTGGCGCCATCTGTTGTTCTGCCATATGATATATCGGTTGGTTTTGCTGTAAAAGAGAATGTATCTACCGGTACATAGCTGTTTCCCTCAGCCCTGAAAATCCCTAATTGTTCACCATCTGTATCAAGATTATAGTTGGTATGGAAATCACCCTGTTCCGGATCGTTATCGGCCCAGATTAAAAGAAATTCACCTGGTTGTAAATCCATATCCGGTAATTGCCATTTATCGGGATTTGATAAATTGTCAGTAAGATATTTATCACCCAGACTTATGGCTATACTGTCCCCGTTATATAACTCAACCCAGTCATCGAATTCAGCAAGTTCATCAGAGATAATTGTGGCATTACTGCTCATGAACTCGTTGATAAATAATTTCGGAATATCAAATCCGACTGTTATCGAAAAGAGATCCTGGGGGATATTTCTCGGCAAACTGCTGCTGTTACCCTGCACATCCCTGGCCGAAATATAAAATAAAATCTGGCCGCTGGCCCGGTTGCTGTCGGCCGCAATAGAAGTACCGTAAATAAAATCGCCTGCTGCGCCATCATTGTGCAGACCATCATCATACATGTTTACAGGCGCACGAATAAGCCCGTTAAAGGAATTGGGAATCTGAACCGTTGTGCCTGTGTTATCATCTTCTACCCTTACTGTGACATGAATATCCTGGTCCACCTGCACTACTTTTGGATAAAATTCCAGATCTCTAATGATCGGATAAATATTATTCAGTTCCAGTTGCGCTAATGCGCTGTTCCGCCGCTGAGTGATGTAGGGTTTTAAGCCGTAATCCACATGTCCGAATTGTGTATAAACGGTATCGTCATACGATTGTACAAAGTCATCATAGGTAAAACCCCAGTCCTTTTCAATCAGCGTATCTATTTCAGCAAATCCTGAAATCATATTAAAAATGGCATCTATTTTGGGAAATAAATTATCAGGATGGAAGGCCCCGTTTAAAAGTCCGTTTAAATAATAGCTATAGCGGTCACGATACTCCTGAACTGCCAATATTCTATTAGCCAGAGGGCGTACTTCGAAATCATTACCCCAGTTATAAATATCGCGATAGGCCCAATCCTGGCCTACCCAGTCAATCCCGAATGTATTGTCATAATCGTAAGGAATAAACTCAAACAGACCCGTTTCACTATTATGGTAAAGGTAGTAATTGTTATTTAAATACCAGTAATTATCCCAGCTGCCTGTTGCCACGTCCACGGCAAGAGTGCGTAAATAAGCATCCACGTTAAAAACGGCTTCAAAATCAGTAAAATTTTCATCGGAGAGCGTATTGAGAATCATAATAAAATTTGCCAGATCGCTGTAGTCATCGAGTTCTTCATTTGTCTTCAACTCGTAAGTTCTGCGATTTTGTCCTTCTTCAATCCATTTATATTCCTCAGGATCTGTGCCCCGGTAATCAAGGTCAGCAGGATATAAACATTTGTAGAGGTTGCCATCATTGTTTCCAAAACGGTCATCAACAAAATTTTCATCGATATGTTCTACATTTATAAAGAGACCAAAATAATCATCATTAATATATAGATTAACATGATTGGCCCTGGAGCTGGGAACAGCAAGCGATTTAAAAAGATCCCAGGCTAATTTGGCGCGGATCACAGAAGGATCATTATGTTCACCATTGAGATTCAGCTTTTCCAGTCCATGGAATTTACGACCAGCTTCAAAAGTGTTAAAAGAAACCTTAAATGATTTCCTGGAAGACTGGCGGGATGTATTACCCCTGATGCGGAAACCAATATTTTCAACGGTATCAATTGTTAAACCATCATCAAATATAAATCGAGCCGGATATTCATAATTACTGGCGCTGTTTTCGGGGTTAAGTATCCAATCAAGAGAATCTGCATCAATGCTAATCCGCACCGTTGGAACAGAAGTATCCATAAATAGCGGGTTTTCCTGAGCTTGCAGGAATGTGAAAAAGAGGCCCAGTAAGGTCATAGATAGGATAGATTTAAATTTGTCGTTTTTATCAAAAAACAATCTGTTCATGTTAAAAACCTTTCTCGATTACATTGGCATTGTATTTATAAAGCGTTTACATATCAGATTTTTTTAAAATTATAGAAAAAACAGTCCGACTCTGGGTTAATCTAAGTCAAGAAGTTTGAGTTTTACCTCTGCCCGCACTGTTTCAATCTTATTTATAAGTTTATTGGCTGCCTCCTGTTCATCAGCTAAATTTTCCCAATTCCCAGCCCAGCTTTCCTTTAGTTTTAAAGATTGTTTTTCAACTTGGTTGCTGATCAGTGAACTTAAATCTGCAATCAGGCCAACCTTAACCCAGCCTTTTCTTGGACTTCCTGCAATGACATCCTTGTCATAATGACTGGCATAAATTATTTGTTCCAGCTCTGCAAGGTTTGTCAGCAATTCAAATGAAGCTGTGCGAATATTGTTATTATCTTCAGAAACCTCAAGCCGCCAGCTGTTATAGATAAAACCCGTGACTGCTCCAATGATACTGAGAATGGCCATTATGTAATAAACCTCTAATCTTCTTCCCAGTTCTTTTTGTTTTTTTGTGGTAGCCATATATTTTTTAACCTCCTGGTATATCAAAGTTATTCCCATCAAAGGTAATTTTGATTAAAATAACAGCATAAAAATTTATAACTGCTAACCTTAACCCGTTTTATTCAGCCACAGTGGCTCTTCTCGTTTTTAAATATTTTAGCAGCGCAAATATAAAAAAAACAGTTGCAAAAATAATGACTATCCAGTCCACATTGTTTTGAACTCCGTGCCGCAGATTTATGTAGAGAACTAAGAAAAAAAATATTGACGCACCCTGTAATAAGGAGTTTTTTTTTGCTTTCTTTTCTGTCATAGATATTCTCCAATTATAATCTGATTAAAAATACTATGCTCCAAACATAGTTAATTGACGCAGGACTATGCCGTTTTTTTCTCCGGCGTATAGCCTGCTAGTTGCAGGTTTATACCTTTTACAGCAGATTTTCTGCGCCAACGAACCCAGCCGCCAATCAGCAGCATACCCAACAGCATGGCACATAATCCAATCAATCCCGCTTCCGGGCCAAAAGAGGAGCCTGTCCAGATTTCCGGTCCTGTCTGCTCTATAGAAAAAAATGTAACCACTCTTGAAGGTATTTTTAGACCACTGACTGGGAACCCGAAAACATTGCCCTGGAAAAAATTCCAGCTTAAGTGTATGCCAATAGGAATTGCTAATTCTCCCGTAAGCACATAGCCATAACCCAATAAAATTCCGGCTAACATTATATTTATGGTGCTAACATAGGTAGCGTTTGGATTATTGAGATGAAATAATCCAAATAAAACCGACGATATTATCCATGCTATTATTATGGCCCCTTTTGGACCAAGTGCTTTAAAATTTAAACCTTCTGAAAGATTTTTTAAAATATAACCGCGTGTTAAAAGTTCTTCAGAAAAAGAAACAGCAATAAAAAGGATGAAGACTACAGAAATAGGAATAATAAAAGGCAGCTCAGGATCAATAGTGTGAAAGGTTTCCTGGATAGAAAGCCAGCCGGCCGATAATTCGACCAGGAATATTGCGGACATGGAGATAGCACCCAGGACAAAACCAAAACCAAAATCTAACCACCAGTTTTTATTTAGATGGAAGCCGAAATCAATAAAGGCTCGGCGGTCCAGAAAACGACCCACAAGCCATATACTCAGGAACCCCGATAGTATTTGAATGGCAGCATAAGCCAGGAAAAACCACAGCGGAGCATCACTGGAAAGGGTTTGTTCACTTAAATTTTTAAGTAACCCGATCAAACTTGCTGATATAATTGAGTACAGAAATATGGCAACAAGCAAGCGGTAACCGGTTCGTGTGCGACTTTGACTGCTGTTCCAAAAAATATTTTTAAGAAATTTCATTCTATTTCTCCCTGTTTTATGTAGAGTATTAAAGCTTTAAAAATTTTTCTATCAGGCCTGCGATTTTATCACTATCTGTTTTTTGATCCAATGTTTTTAGTGCGTTTTCAATAAGTTGGGGATCAATAATTTTTTTACGTAATAACATTAAGGCCTTGCTGTAAACAGCTGTAAATTCGGGATGTTGCTGAATTCCCAAAGCATAGTGGTCCATTCTGAACATACCAATAGGGCAATGACCATTGCCGGCCAACAGCACAGCTTTTTCTGGTAGTTTTGAAACCTGGTCCTGGTGAGAAACTATTAAACTGTATTTTGATATTTCATTTCCCATCCAGGCTTCATTGCGCAGCATATTAATTTCTGTAACGCCTATCCCCCAGCCGCTTGCTGCTTTTTTCACTTCACCACCCAGCGCTTTTGCTATCATCTGGTGTCCAAAACAAATACCGACATGTTTTCTTTTTTCACTAAACAGGCGCTGCGTGAATTTTTGGTATTTCCCAATCCAGTTGTCGTTGTCATATACAGCAGATGGCGAACCGCTGCTAAGGAATCCGCTGAATTCTGTCAGGTCGCGGGGGTATTGCTCCTTCTGAATATCATAAGTCGTAAACTTTAGAGCTGGACAGTATTTTTCAAATAATGATATAAACATGTCATCGTAATCACCGCTGATATGTAGCATGTGATCTGGTACGGTTCCACATTTTAGTAAACAAATTTTCATATTATTAAAATTTAACTACAAAATGGATAAAATTTATAAGTCAATTTTCAATTCCAGTAAATCCCATTTATTGCCATAAAGATCTTCGAACACAACAACAACTCCATATGCTTCTTCTCTTGGCTCTTCCATAAAATTAATCCCACAGTTTTTCATCTCTTCATAATCACGCCAAAAATTATCTGTATAAAGGAACAGGAATACACGTCCTCCGCTTTGATTTCCAATCTGTTTTCTTTGAGCTGCAGAAACAGCTTTTGCCAATAATAAACAGCTTCCTTCTGAATTTGGAGGGGTGACTAGAACCCAGCGTTTGCCTTTACCCTGGGGGGAATCTGCAATAAGTTCAAAGTGAAGTTTAGTCGTGAAATAGGCAATTGCTTCATCATAATCCTTTACAAGCAGAGTGATAGAGCCAATTTTTTGTTTCATAATTTTGATTGTTTTTTCAGATTTGTTAATCCCCATAGACCGGGATTGTAAACTGAACAGCGAGATAAGTCTTTGTTACACTCAGCGGTGACACTCATTCTGGTTTTATAAAGGTTATTTTATGCTGAGAAGAAATACTTCCAAATAAAATAAGCAGCCAGGCCGAGCAATGTTAAAATATTTACTATTTTTCCACCGGAATTCCTGCCGATAGGACTAAAAGTTGCTTTTTCCCAGGAAAGATCCGTTTTCCATTTTTCATTTTGGGCCAGATAGTTTTTAAAGGCCTTGGCAACCTGTTCGATGCTTAAGCTGCTATTGACACATTTATAATTTTCACCAATTGGTCCACCCTGGTATTCAAGAACAAAGCCGCTGGTCGGAATTCCTTTTGATCGCATCGATTCCATATTGTCTTTCGATAAAATAAGGGTATCTTTTTTATTGCTAAGAGAATATAGCGCATTTGTTATCTGCAGGTCAGTGGCTTCTTCACTTATCGGCTTACCATTAACGATTAATATCATCAGGGCTCCTATTGGCAAATAAAATGTGTAATAACAATACCATTACAAAAACAAATAAGCAACACTTTATAGATCGTCTTTCTCATTTGTTATGAAAAATTTGGCAGGGAAGATCTTTATTCCTCTCTTGTACTTAGCATTTTCAGCTAAATAGCTCAAAAAAATTGAGATCTTAGCTTATTCTCTGCCTTGATCCTTAGTGAGTGTATAAAACAACCTGCCACATAAATGTTTTATAATAATTTTTCTTTTTTAAACCTTCAGCATGAACTAATTTGTTTACCTTGTCACTGCTATGTATAAAAACCCGGAACGGATTTCGTGATAACCACAAAAAAAAATTAAAAAAAGAAAAAGAAGCTTTTACCCACCAGGTATCACGGGGATAGATTACGCCGTATAATTGTTTTGCTTTTCGAGCAGATAGTTTAACCAGAGCCTGCAGGTTATCATAGCAACAAAGGACTTTATCAAGGGTTACAATGCTTGTCTTTTCAATCTCTTTGGCTAATTCTACAAAATCTCCCTGATAATATTTCACGCGCTCTTCAAAGCCTTGCAATTTGGACTCTTTACGTGCAGTGTTTAGAAAGGGAGCTGATGCATCTACCATAAACGAGCCTGTTAAACCCTCTTTGAAGAGTTCAAGTTGAATAGCACCAATGCCACCTCCAATATCAAGAAGAGTTTCACCCTTAACACCATTTTCTTTTAGCAACTTTATTAAAATTTTTGTTGTTTTGGATGGGCCATTTTTATTGTAGGCTTTAAAAGCTTTTGTTACATACTTATCGTTAAACTCTTTTTCTATTCCCTGGCATTGACAACAACTCATTTAAAACTTTTCCCATATGTAATCATTTTGAACTGCCAAAGTATATGTATGTGTGGCATTAATGAAGATCAGGCTGTCATTGAAAATAAAAAAAGGACAACCGAAAAAGTGCGAGACCCCCCGTCTCTAATCGATTGTCCTTATGTCGAAAGACCACATATTATACAGGATTATATATTCAAAATCAAAAAATGAACAATTAGAAGGGTTTTTATTACAAAATAAAAAAATTTTGCAGTGCGTTTATTTGAAGGTGCCCATGAACCCAATTTAGGAAAGGCGAAATCTGTTCCATCTATATCATATAATATCCAAAATACTTGCTTGGGTGGAGAAGCGAAAAAGTTGTTGTTGGAAACTTGAAAACTAAAATCTTTTTACTACATTGAATGAGCCCACAACAGCAAAAGCAGTAAGGATGCAATAATGCATCAATTGCAAAAAGACATTTCCATTCTATCAATTATCAGTTTACTTCTCTCCTGCTCCGGTCAACCCTATGTGGTTGAACCACGTAATCGTCAAAATAACACGTTGCTTATCACAATATTCATTGTTAATCATGGCTGGCATACAGGAATAATAATCCCTGCGCAAGAAATACAATCACAACTACCAGCATTAAAAACCCGCTTCCTGGATACACCTTACCTGGAGTTTGGCTGGGGAGACCAGGATTTTTACCAGGCGAAAGAAATAACCACCGGTATCACACTTAATGCTATTTTTTGGCCCACAGCAACTGTTATGCATGTTAGGGCTCTGCCTGAAGATATGGAAAGATATTTTTCGAATGTTGAATCGTTATGTATTACAAAAAATGAGTTTGGTGCCCTTACATCTTTCTTAATAAGCAGTTTTGCAATAGATGAAAGTGGAAATGCACAGCCGCTTAAAAAAGGCATTTATGGCGATAGTCAGTTTTATAAAGGTAGTGGGAGCTACCACCTGTTTAATACCTGCAACAAATGGACAGCAAAAGGTTTAAAAAGCGCCGGGTATGATATTAGTCCATCTTTAAAACTAACAGCCGAAGCCATAATGAAATATTTGAAGGTGGAAAATGATTCAAATGAACCATGCAAATAAAATCTATCCGCATTATTCAATTTAAAATCCTGACAACCTCATTGTATCCTAAAAGTCACTAACATAACTGGCAGAGACTAAAAATTTCATCATTTCTGTTTGTCCATATAATGGGATTTAAGAACAGAACTCAAAAAAGGGATATATTTGCTGCCGGCAGTGCCTGGATTTATTGTTCAAGCTGCAGGGCGGCTTAGCGGGAAGTTTTTACAGATTATTATTAATTTATAAAGTTTGTGATGCGTTTATTTACAGTCTGCCATTTGGCATTACTATTTTTAAACAGGAAATAACCAATCTCTCCGCCGGGTTTCCAGTTTTTTTTATTGATCCGCATTTCATAAAAAACAGCAGCTCCCAACCTGTCTTTTGTGAAGCCCGGAGCCGAAAACTTTAAGTTCATGGCATAGAAATAATTATCATTTAACAAATCAATGGGGTTATCACTTTTAAAAAACACTTTTGTTTTTGAAAGAAATGTATTACCGATAATTTCAGAAACATTAATTGGCACTGGCTTTAAGTTATTGTCCACAAAATCTGTTACCAATGTGCTGTCTGTTTCAGGAAGATCATATTTAAAATAACTGAAAAGAGTCTCATTAAAGCCCCTGTATTGATATTCCATATGCGTGATGTTTTGTATGTAAAGGGACAGGCTGTCTTTATTGAATTCTCTAATGAGTGAATCTGCAAGCAAAGCATAAATAGCCGTTGTATCGCTATTTTGGTTTACAGATGTTTTGCAAAATTGAATTAGTAATATTGTGGTTAAAAGAAGCAGAATTTTTTTGAGCATTTTAGATTGTCTGCAGATTTATCCGTGTTTTAATCTCGCTATAAAAATGATATATCAGGATTGTCTGCAGTATGGATGTCAGGTAGCTGACAATAGTGTAAAGCCACGTTGAAAAGTACAGGGTTACAAACTGATCGAAAGCCAGAATCACTTCCGGGATAGAAATGAACAGGCTGCTAAGGAAGATTAGCCATGTATAGCGTTTACTGTATTGGTAACTTGTGTAAAATGAGTGCTGGAAACCAGTCTGGTCCAGGCAAAGCAGATAGGGAGCAATCGCCAGTCGCGCGTAAAGGTATATTCCGGGTATAATAAACAAAAATAGTCCGGCAATTGAAAAAAGTGATATCAAAATAACAGCGGCGGCCATCTGTGTGAAATTATTTTTGACAAATATTTTTATATCAGCAACCGAAACCAGCTTATTATTATGCAGACAATCGATTATGTAAATAAGCAGGCTGTAAAAAATACCATTGTAGATAAAAGTAAGCATAATGTTAAAAAACAAACTGACATTTTCATTGCTTACCAGCAGAGGGATAATACTTTCTAAAATATAAAAGAATAGTATAACTGGCACTGAAAACAGCAACAGGGGCCAGTAATATTTTTTTGAAAAGGTGACTGTGGCTTTTAGCTTAGCAGTAATTTCATTAGTCATAATAGTAAACAGGTTATGGATATTGTTTCAACCAGGGCAAACTCAGCCACCTCGTCTGCTGCCTCCGCCTTTTCCACCCGGGAAGCTGCTTTTTTTACCACCGGCAAATCCACTGCGGTTGCCGCCTGGGGCTGCATTGCCACCGTAACCTTTACCGCCATAGCCATGGTGACCGCCGCGTCTGCTGCTGCGGTTTTCCTTGGGTTTGGCCTCATTAACCGTTAGTGTTTTTCCTTTTAATTCCTTACCGTTAAGCGCATCAATTGCTGCTTTCCCTTCTTGATCGGAGGACATTTCCACAAAAGCGAAACCTCTGGTATTACCTGTATATTTATCTTTTATAATAGAAGCAGAAGTGACCTGTCCGAAGGGTTTGAAAGCTCCTCGTAAATCATCTTCCGTGATTTCGTTGGACAAGTTTGCTACATAGATATTCATGGTGCCTCCTCGAAAATAGGTTGAACCGTAGTATAAACAAAACAAGCTAATGCATATATTGACTGACTTTTAAAATTACACAAATTTAATTAAAAACAAAGATTAAAGATTGTGTAATCGGCCATGGAACAGGCTATAACTTCCCACTTATATCTTTTAAATTTGAACTTTTCATTATTTTAACAACAGCATTTTTCTACTGGTTATGAACTTATTTTCAATGGAAAGCCTGTAAATATAAAGCCCGCTTGGCAGATTGGCTGCACTAAAATCAACAGTATAGTTGCTTGCTGATTGATAGCTGTTAACAAGTGTTTTAATTTCCCGCCCTGCAATATCATAGACTTTTAAAGATACTAGACCTTCTTTTGGAAGAAAATATTTTATTTTGGTGGTTGGATTAAAAGGATTTGGATAATTTTGTAAAAGAGTGATTTCCTGTGGAATCTCGCCAAAGTCTTTTAATCCTACAACGGCTGAGGAAGAAACAAAAAGGTCAATACTTTCCGCAATGATAAAACCTGAATCGGGCTGTGTGTTTTCTGTGTCAACCGCTAACAGGTAACCTTCGCGGGTAAGGAACAGGAACGTTTTGCTATCACCGGGCGGCAGATCCAGTTCGATGTGTCTAAGGCAATCAAAGCTACCAAATCCGGGCAGGATAAGAGTACCCCAGCCATCTGTTGACAGACTCACATCTATGGGTGATATGAAAACTTCGTCAACCGCACCTTCTACAAAAGAACTGTCATAAACGGTAATAGTATAGCTCGTGTCAAAACCAAAGTTCAAGGGAAACGGAGCAACTATCTCTTGTGGGACAAGGTGTTCATAGCGCTCATTTGGTCCGGAAATAGAGGCATCTCCCAGACTGAACATACCATTTTCCAGCAGGAAATAAATGAAGTATTCGGCCTCATTGTTTCCGATATCCTCAAATGACCTGAAAGCGGTGGCGTCGGACGCATATCTTGAAGCTAACCGGGGAACCTCGCTAACGGGCAATGTGGAGGCAATTGAGACTTGCGAAAATTGTAAATTTGAAAAATCGTAAACATGCGGTCCGCCGGGCAGGCCTATATCTACCTGGAAAACGGTGTCCGAGGTATCTGAATAAAGATAAACCTGATGATCAGCAGCGAATATGAGTTCTAAGTTTTCCCTAGTTATTGTCGTTTGGGCCTGTAATGAAGAGAAAAATATTAAACTAAAAAATATACTAGCGATTAAATTTCGATGTTGCATAGAACCTCCCTGTTATTATTAACGCCCAAAACTAAAGAAGTAAATTAATTATTCCCTTACTGTCATTACCCACGAAGGCGGGTTTTAAATCCCGTTTTCTCGGGGAATCCAGTCCATACTATTGAAGAGTCTCTAAAATGCCGGATGT
>CAVRRG010000044.1:0-21629 GCA_963723365.1 Calditrichota bacterium
AAATCCCGTTTCCTGAGATACAGCAGAAAGCATTATTATTGGGATGTCTTTATAACTTTCTTCTTTTTGAATTTCATATGCTACATGAAATCCTTCATCCTGGCTTTCCATCATCACATCTAATATAATCAAATCCGGGTTATTTTCTTTAATAGATTTTAATCCATGTATTCCGTCTTGTGCATCAATAACTTCAAAACCTTCTTCTTCCAAAACCATGCGCATAGTTTCTACAAGATCAATATCATCATCAATTATTAATATTTTTTTTGGCATCTTTTAGGGCCTCCAAATGTATCATATTTAAAATTACAGGGATACTTGCTTTTACTTCATCAGACATTTCTTCATTAAAATTGGTCTGTTTTGGTTCAATTCCTATTATAGAGCAGGGTGCTGCAGTTCCTAATTCCTGAGCCATGCGGTAGATATCCGCAAAACCATAACCATGCAGAGATATAGAATTATTTAGCTGTTTAATATTTACATCATTTACATTAAATAACACAACTTCTCCTGCTTTTTTTCCCATTCTGGCACAATCTATAATTATTACAGGCTGTTCTCCCAAGAGATAATCCAATACAGCAAAGGCATCCGCTCCAACGCTACGCGAATTTATATTCTTAAATGAATCCATTTTCTCAATTTTCTCAATAATCGTGGGACCGATTGCATCATCACCTTTTAATGCATTCCCGATTCCTATTACATTTACCATGACCTGCCCTCTTTATTCTATAAACTCCACATCCAGCATATGGACAGAACAGGAGATGCAGGGATCGTAGGCACGGACAAGCATTTCCAGTTTATGAGTTATTTGCTCTTTACTTTCTTCAATAATTTCAGGTACAAGTTTCTTCATATCATCATCAATATTAGCCAGGTTCTGTCCGGTTGGGATGATACAGTTTGCTGCTTCAATGTTGCCGTTGCGATTATATGTATAATCATGAAATAAAATTCCACGCGGCACCTCTGTTGTGCTAAATCCGCGTCCATATTTTGTTGGATTTTGATTTGGCTTTTCGTTATTAAGACCCTTAGTCAGCAGCACATCAATTAATTCAATTGTATTTTCGATACAATGGGCAACTTCAACAAGCTGCGCAACGGTATTCATATATGGATTATAGTTTGGCGCTGTTAATCCAAATTGTTTAGCGACGTCTGCCGCTAACGGTCTTAATTGTTTGCTGGAGTTATTAAAGCGGGCCAGAGCGCCAACCATATAACTGCTTCTGTTAAATTTTGCATGTTTACTTGAGGAATGCGGTACAACAAATTCATTGGTCACATTCAGATATTCCGAGACAGGATATCCGCCGCTATCGGAGGAAAATATTTGCCCGTCATACAGTCCATATTCTTTATTGCTTTGAACACTTATGTATTCTGTCTCCCGTTCAAAAACCGGTATTTTCCCAGCCAGGCTTAAAACAACATCCACAATAAATTTGGTGTCCGGGATAGCTTCGTCAATTAGCTTTTGTTTTAATTCTTTTAGTGCTACCGGCGTGGGAATATGTGTAAACCCTCCAGGAACGCAGCTAATAGGATGTATTGCTCTGCCGCTGATTAAATCACCTATATCGTTGGCCAGACGTTTTAATCTTAAAGCGGCTAGCACTACATCTTTATGAGTATTAATCAACGGAAATACCGATCCCACATCAAGAAAATCCGGCGCTGCAAGAAATAAGGCATGCAGGATGTTGCTCTGAAATGTGGCTCCATCAACCAGAATTCTTCTCAAGATTTCTGTTTGTTCAGAAATTTCTAATCCAAGGGCATCTTCCGTAGCTTTTAAGGACGTCATTTGATGACCTAAGGAACAAATTCCACAGATTCGCGAGGTGATAATGGCTACTTCATGGAAATTTCTACCTTTTAGCATGGCCTCAAAAAACCTGGGAGCTTCAACAATATCAAGCTCTGCTTTTTGCAGGATACCGTCTTTCATATTTACTACAATATTGCCGTGACCCTCAACCCGTGTTAAATGATGTACATTAATATCTAGATCTTTACGCATCTCTTCCCCGCTAATTCTTATTATTAATCAGTAGTGTGTTATACATTTTCAGGCGCTTATACGCTTCTTTTTCAGAAAAGCCGTATTGTTTCAACATTTGCACAGCACCTTTTTCATTTAAAGAGGAAATTGTTCCGCGGCACCCGGTACAATACTGCCCGTAAGATGGGCAAATCGCATCACATCCAGCGCGCGAAACAGGTCCCAGGCAAAACATACCTTTATCAAGTACGCACTCATTTTCTTTTAATTTACATTCCACACATACGGCATGATTTTTTATTTCGGGCTTTCTCCCTAAAACAATCGATTTAAAAACATGCAGAAATTCCGGGGTGCTCATGGGACAGCCACGAACTTCATAATCTACCTTAACTACAGAGCTGATTGGTTGCACGGGAATGGATGGAAACAGATATTTATTTTCGCCATAAACAGTTTCTTTTACCCAGTCTGCCGCATGACCATTTTTAATGGCGTTTACGCCACCTTGCACCGCACATGCTCCGAGTGCCACTAATATTTTGGAACGATTACGAATATCATGAATACGTTCTATACACGTTGGTGTGCTTATACTACCCTCAATAAAAGCTACATCATAGTTGTCGGCCTTGTCATCCATCGCTTCTCGAAATTCCACGATATCGACAAGCTCCAATATCGCCAGAATATCATTTTCAAGATTCAGTTTATTTAATTGACATCCTTCGCAACTTGTGAAATCGAAGAAGGCTACTTTGGGCTTACTCATATTGCCTCCTGTAATCTTTTAACATGTGGAAAATGATAAACCGGACCTTCCTGGCAAACATAGGAGTCATTAATCTGGCAATGGCCACATTTACCGACGCCACACTTCATTCTTCGTTCCAGTGATAAATAAATATTCTCATCAGGAATACGTTTACCTTTTAAAGCCATAATGACAAATTTGTACATAACAGGTGGGCCAACGACACAGGCAATTGTGTTATTAATATCTATATTTAAAGGCGGAATAAGGGTAGTAATAACTCCAACATTGCCCTTCCAGTCTTTATCTGCCCGATCCACAGTCATTAATAGCTCAACTTCTTTATTAGTGTCCCATTTCTTTATTTCTTTTTTAAACAGGATTTCAGAAGGATTTCGTGTTCCATATAAAATGGTTATTCTGCCAAAATCTTTTCTATTATGCACGGTAAAATCAATTAATGATTTCAAAGGTGCCAATCCAATTCCACCACAAACATAAAGGATATCCCTGCCTTTAAATCGATCTACATCAAACCCATTTCCATAAGGCCCGCGGATTCCGATTGTGCTGCCCGATTTTAGCTGATGCATTTTATCGGTCAGCCTGCCAGTTCTTCTGACGGTAAGTTCAAAAGAAGAATCCGGTTTTAACGGTGCTGAACTGATTGAGATTGGCGCTTCACCGTATCCAAAAATAGATACTTCTACAAATTGACCGGGCTTATGATTTAAAGGTCTGTCTTCCGGCAGAGATATCTCAAATCGTTTTTCTGTATCCGTAAGTTTTTCAATTTTCTTTATAATTGAAATTTGCGGATAATACAATTCCTGACCTGTTCTATTATACGTTTCCATAAAGCCTCTCATTAACTATAGCGTGTTTCTTTCCTGGATAACTTCATAGTCATCAATTAAGTCATTAACAATTTCAGTCAAGCTTATACCTGCCGGACAATAGGCAGAACATCTGCCGCAGCCTATGCAATGCAATAATCCGGACTGGTCTGTTATATATTTGAATTTTCTATAAAGTCTGTGCCTGTTTCTTGGTTCCAGTTTTTCTCTAAAATTTTCCCCTCCGGCTACTTCGGCAAACTGATGCAGCATACATCCATCCCACACACGCTCGCGGCTTCCCGTTTTACCATCCAGGGTAATTTCATCACTTACATCAAAGCAGTAGCAGGTTGGGCATAGCAGGTTACATGTTCCGCATCCCACACAGCGTTCGGCAACTTTATCCCATACCTTAGACTTATAGACATGGTCAAAAACTTGTGGAATACGGTTATGATGATATCTGAGTTTTGATTTAAAATTCTTCTCTTTTTTTTCGAAAGACTGATCATTTATCTGTCTGGCCTGTCCAAAACCGGCCATTAGCTCTTTTCCTTTTTCGTCAATCTCAAATATTAAATAGCCATCATCAACTTTGTAAAAATATAGGCTAAATCCATCAAGATCTTCTATATTAATGCCCACCGATTTAGAAAAGTGAAATTCATCCGGCGTATAATCAATACCAATAAACAGTGCTTTTTGACGCCGTGTTATATAGTTGCTTTCAGGGTTTTCGCGGTAAAAACTATAGTCCAAACGGCGGATAGCCTGCATATCGTATGAATGCACTCCAAAGAAAATTCTCTCTTCTTCTTTTAATTCTGGTTTTTGATAGGCATTGCTCTCCATATTAAAAGTCAACAACGTTTCCTTGGGAGGTTGAAAATATTTTTTTATACTTTGAATAGTTCTTGGATAGTCAAATACAACATTCTCGACATTATTTACCTCTTCAAAAGTGAAGGATCTTTCCCCTTTTGGATGAGGTGCGTAAAGTGAGGCATGTGTTTTTAGGTAAACTAAAAACTGTTTTGTTTTTTCTTCATCAACGTGATAACGGTTGAGCATTTCAATTTTCGCTGTGTTACTGTTACCGGGCATCTGACACCTCTATTATTAATTTAAAATCTTAACTAATTATATATTTCCTGTTCTTTGTGAAATATTTCTCAAATAAATATACGACATAAAAAGACGGAGGTAAAATATATTTATATAAACGGTCAAAATTCTCTTCCCTCGTAATTATTAGCTTATGTACTTTAATTTATTAAATTTATTGCAAGCCGGGAACAAGGATTATAAATGCCTCACAATCATAATCATGATCATAACGATACAAAAAATATTCGATCCGCTTTTTTTATTAATCTTGTCTTTACGATTATTGAAATTATTGGGGGCTTCTTTACCAACAGTATAGCCATTTTATCGGACGCTTTACATGATTTAGGTGATAGTTTAAGTCTTGGACTTTCCTGGTATTTTCAAAAACTCAGCCAAAAAGACAGTGATAAAAATTTTACCTTCGGTTATAAGAGATTTTCGATTTTCGGTGCCATTACTAACTCCATTGTATTAATTATCGGATCTGTTTTTATTCTTTTTGAAACGATGCCCAGAATACTGAATCCGGTAATGCCCAATGCTGACGGCATGCTCTATTTAGCCATTTTAGGTGTAGTTTTTAATGGTGCTGCCATTTTCAGATTAAAGAAGACTTCTTCCTTAAATGGAAAAGTTGTTATGCTGCATTTAATGGAAGATGTTTTGGGATGGATTGCTATCCTTGCAGCAAGTATTGTTATGAAATACTACTATTTACCTGTCCTGGACCCCATTTTATCATTAGTAATAGCTATGTACATTCTTTTTAACGCTTTTAAAAATATGAAAAGTGCTTTAAAAATAATACTGCAGGGTACCCCCAAAACAACAAACGTAGCAGATATCGAAAAGAAAATCTCAGATATAAAAGGTATTAACAGTGTTCACGATACACATCTATGGTCAATGGATGGTATTTACAATGTTTTAACTGTTCATGTCGTTCTGGAAGAAAATACGAATTTGGATTCCCTGGCCCACATTAAACAGCGTATTCGTGATGAATTGGCGGAAGAACATATACAGCATATCACAATGGAGTTTGAAGGTAAAGATGAAGAATGTCTTCATATCGATTGTTAACCGAAAATAATATTATGGTAACATTAAGGATACTCATTGACAGATGGCAAAGAAGTAGCTGAAAACATTGTTTTTTTTGATGGTTACTGTGTTCTGTGTAATGGACTTGTTGACTTTCTTCTTAGGATTGATAAAGAAAACCGTCTAAAATTCAGTTCTCTGCAGGGGGAAACTGCACAGACCCATCTTGACAATAAGTATTCTTCTTACCCTAATACTGTGGTTTTTCTAAAATCTGTGAATGATATTTTAGAGAAATCAGACGCCATTTTGGAAATTGCTAAAACAGTTGGCGGCTTTTGGGGTATTTTTAGTTATTTTAAATTCATTCCCAAAAAAATGCGCGATTCTGTCTACGATCTAATCGCAAAATATCGCTATACTATTTTTGGGAAAAGAACTTCCTGCAGATTACCCACTGCAGAAGAAAAAGATAAAATTTTAACATAAGCAAGCTGCAGAATTATGAAGGAAAAATATTATATTTCGCTAAACTCTACCCTTTGTTATGTCATTGCTTTCCTGGCCACGACGATACTGCATGAGCTAGCTCATGCCCTGGTAGGAAAAATTTTCAGCAGCGCTCCGGTTATGCATCATAATTTTGTTGTTCATTATAATTTTGATGTTCTTATGGTTAACGAAAAAGTACTCATTAATCTGGCCGGACCGCTTATTAGTTTATTACAGGGTCTGTTATTTGGCTGGATCTTTCTTAAAACCAGGAAAAGAGGCCTGTTTGAACTTTTTATGCTATGGTTTGCAGTTTTAGGCTTGTTTAATTTTATAGGATATGTTTTTAGTGCCCCCTTTTTCAATGCGGGTGATATTAGAGAAATATATTCATTAATTGATGTATCTCTGACACAGCAAATCCTGTTCTCCATGCTGGGAGCAATAGCCTTGCTGTTGGTGGCCTATAAAATGACGGTTCCTTTTTTATCTTTTAGCTATAAACAGAAATGGGTAGAAAAGGGAAAAGACAGAAAATCCTTTTCTTTTCACGCTTTAATTATTCCATGGGTCATAGGATCTGTCGTTGTTACGGTTTTATACCTGCCTATTATTGCTTTAATAAGTATCTTTTATCCTATAATGAGTGGTTTTATTTTTATATATCCGTGGCAAAATGCCACCACCGTTGAGGACTTTATTTTATCGCAAAGTGAAAAAATCGGCAGCTTTTCAACCCAATTGACTTTTGCATTTATAGCAATAGCTATATTTTTTAAAGTAGTATTATCCGTTGGTATTGAATTTTAAGCTGAGGCCATGAAAGAGAATAGAGTGTTGCAGCACAGGTATTACCTTCCCCTTGCAATTACAGTGGCCGGAATAATTATAATTTTTTTTTTAGATCCAATCCCCCAAAATCAAAATTACCACCGTTTTGCAGACAGCAATGTTTTTCTATCAATAGCAAACTTCTGGAATGTGACTTCTAATTTACCTTTGATTATAGCAGGATTATTTGGATTTATTGCAACCTTAAAAAATAAAACGTCAGGCGCTGCAAGTATTTTTCCACAAGGTTATGTAATCTTTTTCATTGCTGTAGCATTAAGTGGAGCGGGTTCCGTCTATTATCATTTAAAACCGGAAAATCAGACTCTGCTATGGGACAGGTTGCCGATCGCCATTACCTTTATGGCTTTTTTTTCAATAATTCTGGCGGAATTTGTTAGCGTTCAATTTGCTAAAAAGGTTTTCTATCCGCTAATAATACTTGGAATCAGTTCTGTACTGTATTGGATTATATCGGAAAATATGGGGGCAGGCGATTTAAGACCATATATTTTAGTACAATTTTTACCTTTAATTCTAATTCCCTTTATCTTGTTGACATTTAAATCACAATCAACTATTGACAGACATATATGGTTAATTCTGCTCCTCTATTTCCTGGCCAAGATATTCGAATTGCTGGACTATCAAATATATTCTGTTTTAAAAATCATCAGCGGTCATTCCTTAAAACATATCGCCGCTTCTATTGCAGCAATTATTTTAATTTTAGCAATACAAAAAAAAGGATTCAAAAAAGTATGAGAAAAATGGATATACACTTTATAAGGAAACATTTCCCGGCATTAAAGAATGACTTCGTTTTTATGGATAATGCCGGAGGATCGCAAGCTTTAAATTCTGTTATTGAAAACATTAGTGATTTTTTAACCCGCTATAACGTCCAATTAGGAGCTTCGTATAAGGTATCTGCTGCTGCACAGGAAAAGCTGGATTCTGTTTTTTCTGAAATCAGCGGGTTCATAAATGCCCAAAGTCCCAATGAAATCATATTGGGATCTTCATCCACTTTGCTGCTGCGAATTCTAAGTCTTTGCATCAGCAAGCAATGGCAGGCCGCTGACGAAATTATAATAACAAATTCTGATCATGAAGCGAATGTATCGTGCTGGACAGATTTGACTGCAATGGGAATAAAAATAAAAACCTGGAAAGTAAATCCTGAGACCCTGGAATTCGAGATAGATGATCTTGAAAATTTGCTCTCCAGTAGAACAAAACTGGTGGCCATGGTTCATGTCTCAAATATTCTAGGGACAATAAATCCTATCAAAAAGATTGCCGAAGTTGTGCATCAGTCGGGGGCGCTGTTTTGCGTTGATGGCGTAGCTTATGCGCCGCACCGGCTTATTGATGTGCAGGAATTAAACGTCGATTTTTATGTATTCAGCACATATAAAACCTATGGCCCACACCAGGCCATTATGTATGGTCGTTTAGATCTTCTGAAAGATATGGATGGCATAAACCATTATTTTATTTCAAAAGATGATGTTCCTTATAAATTTCAACCCGGTAATTTTAACTATGAACTGGCCTATAGTTTACTGGGTATAACAAACTATTTCACAGGAATTTTTGAATCATCATTTTCCGGACAAAAAAAATAGCGTGAAGAGGGCAAAATATGATGGGAGCTTCGACTTAATCGCCGAACATGAAGAACATCTGTCTGCTCGCCTTCTGCAATATTTAGATACCATTGACGATATAAAAATTATTGGCAGTAATACCGCGGATAAGAAAAGAAGAGTCCCTACCCTCTCCTTCATTCACAATAAATATCAAAGTTCTGAAGTCGTGTCAAAAATAGATAAATTTAATATTGGTATACGGTTTGGTGATTTTTACGCAAAAAAAATAATAGAGGATTTGGGACTTGTAGATAAGGATGGCGTTATCAGGGTAAGTATGGTGCATTATAATACTATTGCCGAAATAGATGCCCTAATTAACGCATTTGAAACCATTTTTTAATAATAGCTTCTAATTAAAAAAAATTGTTAAAAGCAAGCCATTTATTCTTGGTGCTGCAATTTAAACTTGTTAAATTAATAACAGTCTTTAATTAAGAGCTCTGTATCTTTTTTAATTAACAAACATCAATAATTGAAACTTAACTGAAAACTTGAAAGGAAATAAAATGGCTTTGAATCATATCGGACTCGATACACAAAAGAGCAAGAAACTTGCTGATTTACTAAACGATCTTTTAGCTAATTATTCTGTTTTTTATCAGAACACCAGGGGCTATCACTGGAATATTAAAGGCGATAAATTCTTTGAACTTCATGTAAAGTTTGAAGAACTGTACAATGATCTTTTTATAAAAATTGATGAGGTTGCGGAGCGGGCTCTAACTCTCGGTCATATCCCAAAACACAATTTCACAGATTATCTTAAAATTTCCGAAATCGCTGAAAGCAAAGAAGTAGCTGACGGTTACAAAGCAGTTAATCAAATTCTTAAAGCATTTCAGGCCATCATAAAGAAACAACGCGTTATACTTGACCTTTCGGCTGATATCAATGATGAAGGGACCAATGCCCTGATGAGTGATTATATCCGCGAGCAGGAAAAGCTTGTATGGATGTATTCCGCTTTCATGGATAAATAAAGTTTTTATTTATTTTAAAATTTAAAGTGTAAAACTAGACTTTAATTCCTGTTTCTGGTTTTGTAAATTTATATTTTGGAATTTTAATAATGAATTACAAATTAGGAACAGGAGTTTGGTATGGTCGCCTCAGCTGCAGAAGCATTAAAAAAAGTTACATCCGGTAATAATATTTTTATCCACACCGCCGCCGCCGCCCCTCAAAAGCTCATACAAGCTCTGGTTAACAGAGCGGATCAGTTAAAAGATGTAAATGTGTATCAATTGCATACGGAAGGTAATGCTCCCTACGCAACGGAAGAGTTTTCCAAATCTTTTAAATTAAAATTACTTTTTGTTGGCGCCAATACACGCGGTGCGGTGAGTCATGGAAGAGGCAGTTACATACCCATTTTTTTAAGCGAAATACCCTCCCTGTTCCGTAAACAGGTTATACCGTTGGATGTAGCCCTTATTACTGTATCACCTCCAGACAATCATGGTTTCTGTTCTCTGGGAACTTCCGTAGATGTATCCCTGGCTGCGCAAGCATCGGCAAAAACAGTCATTGCCCAGGTAAACAAATATATGCCACGTTCACATGGTGATGGTCTGATCCACATGAAAAGTATAGATATTATGGTTGAGCATGATGAGCCACTGCCGGAAGTTAGCCTGAGCAAGTTATCAGAAACAGAATTAGCTATTGGTAAAAATGTTGCTGAGCTGGTTGATGATGGTGCTACCCTGCAGATGGGGATAGGTGCTATTCCAAACGCTGTTTTAAATTCCCTGCAAAATCATAAAGATTTGGGGATTCATTCAGAGATGTTTTCTGATGGCCTGCTGCCCCTGGTTGAAAAAGGAGTAATTACTGGAAAGAAAAAAACAAATCACCACAGTCTAATTGTATCTTCTTTTGCTATAGGCAGCAGAAAACTGTATGATTTTGTTGATGACAACCCGCTGGTTAATCTGCTTGATTCCTCTTATGTAAACAATGCAACAATTATCCGACAAAACCCAAAAGTTATGGCCATCAATAGCGCAATTGAAGTGGACCTTACGGGTCAGGTCTGTGCAGATTCAATAGGAAGTAAAATATATTCCGGAGTGGGTGGGCAAATGGACTTTATGCGCGGAGCATCCCTTTCGGAAGGAGGTAAACCGATAATTGCTCTAACATCGACAACAAAAAAAGGTCAATCCAAATTGGTATCCGTTTTAAAAAATGGAGCAGGAGTCGTAACCACCCGCGCCCATATGCACTGGGTTGTTACTGAATATGGTGCAGTGAATTTATATGGTAAAACAATCCATGAACGGGCCAGGCTATTAATTAATATTGCGCACCCTGATCATCGGGAGAAGTTAAGTAAGGCTGCTTTTGATTTATGGAATTAGCGCAATAATAGGATCTTACCTGTTTTTGGCCTCACAGAATTCTCATTCAGCCGGACGTAATAAATGCCATTGGCTACTCTGTCTCCTTGTGAATTGGTGCCATTCCACTTAACAGTTACTTCGGTCTTTTGATCATAGCCCTGAATCTGCCATTTTTTAACTTTTCTACCCAGGATATCATATAGTGTTAAGGTATTTGTTTGAGCATTAGAACAGTCGTCGCATACAAAAAATTTAATCTGAGTTTCAATACTAAATGGATTTGGATAATTTAGAATCTCAATTCCTTTTATATTCACTGCTGAATATTTTGTATTGTTTTTATAATAAACAAGTCCTCCCCCATTTACACCCGCGAATAAGTCATAATCAGAATCATTATCTATATCTGTTAAAACCGGTGCTGTTCTTCTATGTCCTGCAATTCTTATACTATTATTAGAATCAAAAAACGGATTCTGTAAGGATCCTTCATTTTGATAATAGACGATGCCACTTTGTTCACTTCCCACTATCAAATCGATTAATCCGTCATTGGTGATGTCTTTTAGATAGGGATGGCTATAGAGACCAGTCTGAATGGAAAAGTAATTATCTGACTGTAAGACAAAATCGGGATTTGAGATGCTACCTGCGTTCATGTAATAATTCAGTTTGCCGCTAAACTCACCAAGCAGCAAGTCCAGGTCAGAATCATTATCCATATCTGCAAATGAAATTGTGCAGTTGCTGCCGACATCAATTCCAAAATATTCTTCATTTGACCTGTTAAATATCGCCGAATCTGCATTGCCAATATTTTCATATTCAATAATTTTGCCATTCCAACCACCAAGGTAAAGATCAAAATCTCCATCATTATTTAAATCTGCGAAAGCAGGAGAATAACTCACTTCAAATTCTCTATCCACTTCTAAATAATTATCCGATTTGCCTACAAAATTAGGCATTGTGCTTGTACCTTGATTCTCAAAATAGTGCAGACGACTATTTTGTTTTTGAGGAGCATTGCCGTCTAAATCGTTAGCAATGAATAAATCAATGTCAGAGTCATTATCAATGTCAACAAAGGCTGGCATAGCATAGTTTCCGATATCAAGCATATCAATAAAATCACCAGCTATAAATTTAAAATCAGCAAAAGCCACATCCCCCTGGTTTTCGTAGAACAATAAGTTTGAGGAGAAATCAGAGCCGATAAGAGCGCTTGCAAGCATATCCAGGTCACCATCATTATCAATATCACCAAAGCGTGAAAAATTATATCCAGCAGTAAGAATTGGATCGCCCATATTAAAAGTTTCAATTATCGTGGAGTTAATAAACCTGGCTGAAGAACACGATCCAAAATTCTCCAAAAATACAATGCTTGGTGCGAATAAGTCTCCCCAAAAAATGTCATTATCGTTATCATTATTAATATCCACAAAAGATATTGAATTATTTCCGTGATGACTTTGTTTATCGCTAAAATCAACTTTCAATTCAGGATCAAGCCCACCGGTTATAATTTCAAGGTCTTCAAAATTGAACGTTATTAAATCATACTGCGGTATCTGGTTAACAATTCCAATATTTTCATAATAAGTAATGGTTCCATTTTGCTTGCCCAGAAAAAAGTCAAAATCATTATCACAATCAATGTCCGTCCAGTCGGGGATACTAAATCCTTCAGCCCGTATATAATTTCCATTTATATCTTTAAGTGAATCTACAGCGATTGAAAATTGAGGATCTGATATTGAACCATCATTAATATAAAGGCGAATTATTCCATTTGAATTTTCCGCAAACAGATCAAAATCAAGGTCATTATCTATATCGATAAATTTAAACCAGCTTCCAACTGTCAGATTCTCATACAAATCTGTTGTCCATACATAGTGATATTCTTCAGCAGTACCTATATTTTCAAAAAAGGTTAATGATGGTAAATTA
The DNA here is from genome assembly GCA_963723365.1 of Calditrichota bacterium. GTDB lineage: Bacteria > Calditrichota > Calditrichia > Calditrichales > J004 > CAVRRG01. The sequence goes on from CAVRRG010000044.1 coordinate 13,050, forward strand.
TCACTAGTAAAGAGATCCAGATCCTGGTCATTGTCAATATCAAGCCACTGATGAATCGGTGCATTAAATCCGCCAATAAAGGGTAATTTAATAAGATCATTTTGAATATTATACATAGGGAATGGAGAAACTATTCTTTCAAAATTTAGATCTTGAGCAAAAAGAAGCGGATTTAAAAAAACCAAAAAAAATGAAAAGCGCACTATTTTAGAATAAAAGTATTCAGGCATTAAGAGTTATATCAAATTTTATAAGGCATCGATAGCTATACCTGATGGAAAAGCTTCGATTTCTATAATTTTTTCTATTTGATCCGTTTGGGTATTTATAACAACCACTGTACCGGTTTTGGAGTTATCGCCGAAATCATATCTTGGGGAGTATAAACCATTTACATTTCTATTGGAAACATATATTAGCGGGTTGCCGGGAGAAAGTACCAGTCCATGGGGTTGTGCAAGACCGTCCGAACCATCTCCAGAACCATATACTTTTTGCTGTAAACTAGAAGAGGTCGAAACCACAGAAACTGTATTGGATAGATTATTCCCAACAAAAATCTGTGAGCCATCTTCAGAATACTTTGGATGCCAGGGATGATCACCCACAATAACGGAATCTGCAACAACAATTGAGTCCACATTAGTGATATCGAGAATAATCAATTTTTGATCAAACTGACTACTTAGGACAGCACTATTATTATCAGGCGCGACATTTATTTGAACAACCTTTCTATCAGGTGGTGCTTCAAGAAAATCAGATGTTTTTATTTCATGCGGATCATTAGCCACATCTATTACTGAAATAATATTATCAAATAAACTAAGGTTAAAAACAAAATTACTGTTGGGTCCGCTTGCAAGTCCATGGGGCCGGGCATAAGGCAGGGATATTTGAGTAAGTGTCATATCCGCATAGTTAATAGCGGCTAATGTTTGCGGAACATCGGGGGTACTTAAGGTATGCCCGACATATAATAAAGAATTGCTTTCGTTCAAAGCAAGAATCCCGGCAGCAGGAAAATCAACGCTGCCAATCAAATTATAATGCGTATCAAATTTTAATACTTTGCCATCGCCGATTAAGGAAACGTACCAATTCCCATCTGGATCAACGGCAACATCATGCGGTTTGGAATTGTCTGAAAAACCCAGGTCTGCAAATATAATATTCCTGATTACCATCCAGGTATTAAGTTCAATAACAGAGACCAGGCCCGCATTTTGATTGCATACATATAATTTTTCATTGACAGATTCGTGGGGAACATGGCCTTCATCATCCATAGCGCCCTCTTCTATCCATGTATAAATGCGGCTAATTTGCTCTTGAGAAAGAGAATCCGCTGGCGGAAGATGGGGCGATTCAAGCTTGGTAAGCATCTCATACAATAAACTATTATCGGCATCAAAAGGTATGACAGCTTCGCTATAATCAGAACCCCTTATCAATTGTTGCCAGCTATCAAGACGCAGATTGTTTTCTGCTGCGGTAGAGCCATGACATGAAATACAGGATGACTCAAAAATAGGCTGAATCTCTGTGCTGAACACAATTCTTTCGTCCTGTATGTCTGTAGACCCATCTTCAGAACAGTGCAGCAGTAAGCTGCTTGTTGAAAGCAACAGGAAGAAATGGAAAATAAATTTCATTAAAAACCTAGGCTATTTTATTAAGAGCAATTTTCGTGACAAGCTAAAGCCCTTCCCTTTTAACTGATAGAAATAAACACCTGCAGCGTTGCTTTGCGCTATCCATTTAAATGAGTGCATCCCGGCAGCCAAATTCCCTGAAACAATTTCAGCAACTTGTTTACCCAGGGCATCAAATATTGTTAGTGCAACATTTTCTCTTTTTGGTAAATAAAAGGAAATGATTGTAGCGGGATTAAAAGGATTTGGAAAGTTTTGGTATAGTTCTGCTGATGATGGTAATTTACTTTTTGGCTTGTCACCAATAGCAGTAGGATTTTCATCCATTTGCATCACATAGAGCCCTGTCTGCATATCAGAGGCAATAATTTTACCTGATGCAAAGAATGGGTAAACGGACCATGTTCCCATATATCCGTAATCACTTTGTGGATAGGTGTCATAATAAGCTACTTCAACTGGAGAAGTTGGATTTGATACATCATAAACGCGCACACCTTCTGTATAATGACCTATGTATAAATAATCCCCTAGAACATAACAGTTGTGTGTTACTGCTAATGGATCGACGATTATATCTGCTACATATTCAATGTTTTCTGTATCTGTTATATCAAGTACCCTGGTGTGATTTCCTGTATTTCCAATTTCATCACCAACAAACAGGTATTTACCATCTTCAGTAGTCCATACATTATGGGCACCGGTATAATCACCCGGATAATTATAGGTCGCAATTAAACTAGGTTCTGATTTATTTGATACATCAATAATATCCACACCAACATTATAAATCCCTGCAGCATAAGCTGTATCATTTTTTACATATACATCATGATAATATGTAGGACTTTCACTGCCATTAATACCATAAAAGTCGCCTATTTTAAAAGGGGAAAGAGGATTTGTTATATCGTAAATTTCTAACCATCCGCCATAATGATTTCCAATAACATACATGTAACCATTATCTATATAACAATTATGTGCACCATTATTTGGATCTTCAAAAAGTTCTATAGTTTGAACCTGCTGCGGATTGGAGGGGTCTGAAATATCAATTATTTGAATAGGACGCGATTCATTTATCAAAAATGCATAGTTACCATATACTTTTACATCTTTGGAATCTGAAAATCCCGGATCGATCGAAGGAACAAAACCAACCTCAACCGGCGGCATATTTGTTATGTCAATAATGGATAAACCATCATCCCTGGCGCACAATAGAGCATATTCATTTCCCAGTGAATCCGTATAGCCCCAAATATCTCCATAGGTGGAATATGAGCTCAAATTTCCCAGAAGGGTCATATTATCACCCATGTTGCGTGGTTCAGAAATAAGCTCTCTGCTTTCGGAAACTAAAACATCACTTTCTAAAACTTCTATTCTATAATAATAGGGAGTGTCATTTGTTAGATTGTCATGAAAATAAGATCTTGCCGAATTTGGCAAGGTAGCTAGAAGCAAATTTGCGGGACTTGATAATCCATAGTATAGTTTTAATTCATCAGAACCCGGATCATCAAAATTCCACCTTAAATCATTGCTGCCTTCACCTGGGATAGCATAAAAATTGGTGATATGTGTTATGAAAATATTTATCTCCGCCGGATCAGATTCGTATAGAGTGCGCTCATAGGGAACTTTTAACCAACCACCAAACAAAACGTCTGCAGTGGGTCCAAAATTTTCCTCATTATAGGTCAAACCTGTTCCATCGTAATCCGACTGCATAATTAACAAATATTCTCTGCCGCCGTTACTTGGAGATCCAGATGTGTCCGGGTCCCATAAAAAATTAGGTACGTTATACCGTGAATCTTCCGTAAAACAAATATTTAAGCGGCGTGGATTTTCAGCGTCAGAAACATCCCATGCAGAACCCTGAAATATTCCTACTCCAGATGCCGCGTAGCCTAAATCTCTGCGATAAGTTTGGCAATAGGTTGTGTCTTCAGTTGTAAATATTATTTTAACCGGCACTAAATCATCGTTTCCAAGTGTTGATCCAAGAAAATCAGCACCAATATAAATTCCGGTAGAATGAGCAATTAGCCATTGCGGATCGCCTGTCCATTCCCAGTAATAGTCTAGTGCAACCTGTAGATTTTGACCGCTGGAAACAACCTGCTTATTGTTGCTAAAAATATCAGGTTCAATTAATTCTTTAATATTCTGGCTGAATATGTAAGAGCTGCATAGAATTATAACAAAAAATAACCTATTCATTAAGCTTTCCTTTTTGATTTTTAAATCGTTGAGCGGACGATCATATTTAAAAATCCGCATGTATTTGCTTTTAAGAAATATAAAGCGGTGTAACGTGATTGTGGATAACTAATATTCCCAATATTAAAAACCTAAAATCCAAACATAAAAGCAAGCCATCCTATTAATAGTGAGAATAGGACATTGTAGGTTTTAATGATAATAGAATCATGAAGGCTATAAGAAAGCATAGGCAACATACCGTGGCCATCCTGAGAGATGGAGCTTGTCAACAAAACTGAAAAAGGTACAATGCCCGTGGCGTAGAGGGAAATGAACACCAGGTGTGGTCCGGATTCGGGAATAATGCCTATAAGAGCAGCAATTAATATCAGCCAGGCAATATTCGTTTTAACAAAAGTATCAATTGGAAAATATAAAAGAACTATTTCAATGAGCAGCAGGCTTAAAAAAGTCCAGATGACAATCTTAATAACATGTTTTTTAAAGATATGCCGCCAGATATGAATGGTGAAATAGTGGTAATAATCTCTTTCTGTATCCTGTTTATGAACCTCGTGCATATCGCATGCAGCATGTTTAGAAATATTAAACTTTTTTGCTAGAGTATCAAACAGCCAGCCAGCAGGTACAGCTAAAATAAATAAAGTTAGAAATAATAAGAGGGCTTGCTGTGGAAACTGCACCAACATTACAAACGCTTCATCACCACTTGTGGCAATCATGCCCGCGGATACAGCACCTAATCCTAAAAAGCCGTGCATGTACATTGAAACATTGACATAAGTGCCAAAGCAGCCCGGTGTTGCCCCCAGAAAGGAAGCCGACATATATTCACTCCAGCGCGATTTGCTGATGAAAGATTTAATCTTTCCGCGGGTTTGAACATCGAAGAAATCAACCAGGACCATCATAAAAAATACCAGTCCGGAAATTTCAACCGTTTCCAGGAAAACTTTGTAAATAACGTCGGCCATTTATAGTGCTTCTACCTTATCCCAATATAGATTCTGTATTTGTTGCCATTCCATTTTGAACCAGGGAGAATAGGTGTCAGGGTTATTTTTAAGATCCGCGTTAAGATCTTCCCTGCTGATCCAATGCCAATCCGCAATTTCGGTTGGATTGATAGCGGGTTGCTGATCTGATCTGCCAATATAAACCGAACAAAGCTCATTCTCGCTACCTTCATCTTTCCATCGTGCCTGGTATTGAAATTTGTAAAGGAAATTAAGAGTGGTCGCCAAACCCAACTCTTCTTTTAGACGTCGCCTGGCAGCTATTTTATAGCTTTCATTCTCTCTGGGATGGCTGCAGCAACTGTTTGACCAGATTAATGGCCACAAGCGTTTATCAGCTGCCCGTTTTTGCATGATAAGCTCGTTGCTGCTGTTAAAAATAAATATGGAAAAAGCGCGGTGCAAAATTCCTTCGCCATCATGACATTCAGCTTTGGATTTGTAGCCTAAAATATTATCAGCACTATCTACTAAAATAAGACGTTCATTTTCAAATGATACTATGTTTCTGTTGTCATTCATACTGTTTATTATCTCCCTTATTCTTCAGGATCCTGGCCCATGCGTGCAATCATATCGAATATGAGTTGCAAATGACGGGCATGAAGCTCTTTAATTTTTATATATATGTCATCACTATTTAAAGAGTCTATCGTTTCAAAATCTTTTTCCATCTCTTTCAGGAGGAAGTCATATCTTCGGTAAACATTTTCTTTTCAAAAGAAGCTTCCAGTACCTGCAAATTAGAACGGGTTGTTATATTAAACTCAGCAGATAAATAATTTGCCAGTAAAGAAAATATTGCCTTAAAGCATATTTTAAATTGCAGGATGCTTTCTTTCCTAATTTCATCCGTTTGCGGTTCTGTGAGTAAAAAGTGCAGACGATAAAGAGTAGCCTTAATTTTACCAGCCTCAATTATATTCTCCGTCATACTAAATCTTCCTTTATATAATTTTAGTGACAATAGTTTGATAACCGGCAGCTTTAATAGCCTCTGAAACAGTGTGCTGCTTTTCAGGGCATAAGAGCAATCATCGCCCCACCACCTCCTGCCACTGGTCAGTTTAGCACCTAATCCCCATTATTACGGGATATTTCAATAATCTTCCAGCTCTTTTGATGATACCTGCAATGCATTCAGGTAACCCTGATTTATATTCATCAATTCACCAAGTTTTTTGAGGTTTCCTGTTTTGATTGCTTCTTCTGATTTCAGGGTTAACTCATTAATTTCAGCGAAAATCTTTTCATACATAATTTTATCATTTTCCCAGGCTTTACGAACCTTAGCGACCATTTCAACTGTCAGACCGGGTCTGTGTGTCATGCCGATAACAATTGGAATTGGTTCAGAAGCCGCTAATATTAGCCATTAAAGGTGGATCACCCTTTTTAAACTTGATAAAACTGCCATAAGTAGCCAGCGTATTATCAAGTCCTGAGGCCGTTCCATGCATGATATTTTCAGATTTAAAAGAGAGATCGGCAATTCTTTTATCATCCAGATTTAAATTAAAGCAGGTTGAAAGTGCCCTGATCAGCGCAACCGCCAAAGCTGCTGAGCCGCCTAAACCCATTGCTCTTGGAATAGCGGGATAAACTTTGATCTGCATATTTTGATCGAGTAATTTAAGCTCTTTTAGTATCAAAGCTAATGATTGATAGAGAGAGAATTCTCCTGCTTACTTGTATTATTAATGTTCTCACTAATTCCCCATTCCGGGATAAGAAGTTGAATGCCTTTGCTATTTGTTTTAGAAACAGTGGCTTGCATAGCAATGGCAACCGGCGCTGCTATTGCATGGCTTCCATAAACCACAGCATGTTCCCCTAAAAGAATTATTTTTCCGAACCCACTGGATAATTTTTCAGGAGTCTTATTCTGATTTGTCTGACTATTTATTTTTTCAATTATTTCTTTTGCTTTCCAAACTTTTACTTCACCACTTGCAATTAATTTTTCCACGACTTGTTCATGGTTAGCGGCAGACGCTCCAGCGCTGCTGGCCACGCTGCGTGCGTGCAGATTCATATGTCCAGATTGTATCCCTTTGGTCACTAAAGCACGTATAGCACCCAAGTTTTGTGCCAGTCCAACGGCTGCAATTAACTCCGCAAGTTCTTTTGAGGTATCAATTCCCAAAATACGATGAACAATCCCAACGGCAGGATTGCTTTGCAATGAACCACCAACTACACCAATGCGAATCGGAATTTCAATTTCACCAACAAGCTGGCCAGCCTCATTTTTATCCCATTTTGTCAAAGCTTTATAGTGGCCTTCACGCGCAGCATAGGCATGCGCCCCGGCTTCAATGGCCCGCCAGTCATTCCCGGAAGCGATAATTAGCGGGTCAATCCCATTCATAATTCCTTTATTATGGGTTGCTGCCCGGTAAAGGTATCTGCCAATGCAAAATCATTGGCCAAAATGATAGCGTCGCGCAACTGAATATCCTGCGGTCTGCAGTAAGTCAACCGGAATTTGCAGCCAGCTTTTACAATGGATTTATCAGTCAGGTTGGAGAGAATGCGCAGGAAAACTTTACCTCCGGTAATCTTTTCGATTAAAGGAGCAACTTCTTCGCACATGCTGTTAACTATGTTTGCCCCCATTGCATCTTGCACATTAACATGCATGTGAACGATCAGCATCTTTTTTTTGCGTGCCTCAATTTCTCTTACTTCAATAGCAAAGGCACCCCCGCCGCGCTTAACCATATTAGGGTGAAGATCATTTGCGGATTTTAAAATTTCTTTTTCGTGGCCTACTATTATATTTTTTGTGCTTCAACATGATCAATCTCAACAAGTTGGATTTGGCCGCTCAAAACAGGATCACTGCATTCAATTTTTCAAAATGACTTGTATTACGATCCTGGCCATGGCACCGGCAGTGATCCATGGTTTTTCAAACTACCATCGGGAAAAGAACATCCCTTTCAATTCCACAAGAAAAGTTTAGTCCCAGACCCATTGGTAAACCAAAAACAGATATAACATTTTCAATCATTTTATCTGATTGCTCAGAAGGGTCAATAATGACGTATTATTTTTGAGAGCCGAATAATCGGAATCGGTTAAAATGCCATTTTGGCGAAGGGTTTTTAAACGGTCCTGAAGTGTTTTATTATAAAATCCTGCTATGCGTGAGCTTGCCATTAATGACCTAATCTTTTGCGTTTATCTTGACTTTTAAACACTGAAAGCCTGCCGTTTGGATAGCTTTCTACGTTATTTATTTTCTGCGATGATTCCGCAAACGCAATCCCTATATCTCCGCTGCCTGCTCCGCTTGGTTTATAGACCCCTATGTTCTGCTGCACAACGGCTGCTATTTTTTGATGCGCATCAGATATAATAGGCATACCACTATTTTTACCAAGCATATCCATTTGAGTGTGATACGTTTTTACCGCATTCATAAATCCAAAAATGTTTCTGGCCTGATAGGCTGCACACCCTTCTAAAGAAGTTGCCTGCAGTTCATTGATCAGTTCATTATACACTTTATGCTTTTTCCTTTTAAGCTGATTAACACCAAATACCATTTTGCGCGTTGATTCTGACTTTCCACTAAAAATGGTGAGCATTGGTAATTTGAGCCAGGGTTTAACAACTTCGGGTATTAATGCTTCCCCTTCCTGTGGTTAAAGCCTGCCTGGTAT
>CAVRRG010000045.1:0-24963 GCA_963723365.1 Calditrichota bacterium
GGCGAGGACATCCGGATTGGGGATCTGGTATTGGGGAGCGGGCATCGACTGCGCCCTCAGGACATCGGCGGCCTACTGGCATTGGGCATCACTGAGATCGAAGTGGCGTCTCGGCCACGCGTCGCCATCATCTCCACCGGCGACGAAGTCATCCCGCCCGATCAGCCGCCCCGGCCAGGTGCGCGACATCAACTCGTACTCGCTGGCATCATTGGCCACGTGCAGGCGGCCAACCGATTCGCTACGGCATCGTGCCCGACAACCGTGAAGCGCTGGCGGCTGCCAAGCAAGCGCAAGCGGACGCCGACATCGTCGTACTCTCGGCCGGCAGTTCGGTCAGCTACCGCGACATGAGCGTGGATGTGATCGCGGCGTTGGGCGAACCAGGCGTGCTGGTGCATGGCGTCAGCGTACGACCCGGCAAACCGACCATCATCGCCGTCTGCGAAGGCACGCCGGTCTTCGGCCTGCCGGGCAACCCGGTCTCGGCCATGGTCATCTTCGACCTCTTTGTGACGCCGACCATCCGCGCCCTGCTGGGCACAAGCACGCCGCCCCAACAGCAGTTACAGGCCCGGCTGGCCCGCAACGTGGCCTCGGTCACCGGCCGCGAGGACTACGTCCAGGTGCGTTTGGAGGAACGCGGGGGCGAGCTATGGGCCGTGCCCGTCTTCGGCAAGTCCAACTTGATCTACACGCTGGTCCATGCGGACGGGGCGATAAAAATCCCCCTGGACAGTGGGGGTGTGCGTCAGGGGGAGTGGGTAACAGTGTATTTGCATTGACAATGATGTGCAATCGATATAAAATGACCATAGTCATGGCTGTGGTCATTTTGTTGCTGTCTTGGCGTGATTTGGTCAGAGGAGGCACTATGACTGTTACTGTTTCCAAGTCAAAACTGAAAGCGCATGTGCTCCGGCTCCTCCGCGAGCTGGAGGAAAACGGCGAAGAAATTATCGTCACCGATCGCGACCGTCCGGTGGCGCGGGTGATTCCATATCAACCCAAATTGTCCGTGGAAGAGGTCTTTGCGGACATCTACGGGCAGATAGAGTTTTTGGAAGATCCCGACACACCGACTAAGAGTGATGATTGGGAAGATCTGTGATGATCGTACTCGATACATCCGCAGTACTCTTCTGGACTCAAAAGCGAACGATGCTTTCCGAGCCTGCCCTAAGAGCGATAGGTGCAGCCAAGGATATTGTGATCCCGTCTATTGTTTTCTGGGAGGTCGGTTGGAAGCAGAAGATGGGCAAAATGGCGTATGCCAGTATCTGCGGACGAACTGCATGCAATGGTTCAGCAGATTGATGGCGTCACCATTACCCCAACCACATCCAATGTGTGGTTGCAGACGGTTGCCTTGGACTGGGAACATCGAGATCCGGCTGATCGGGTAATTGTCGCCACCGCCATGTTGAATCGCTGCCCGCTGGTTACTTCTGACAGGCAGATTCGTCAATTCTACAGCGCAGCAGTCTGGTGATCGGTCAGACCGCCGAGTCGGATGCACTCATATGCGCCGCGGACTTCTCCACCAGTTCCCGCAGCACGTCCATATCCACATCGGCCAGCTTCTTGATGTAGAGGCAGGACTTGCCCGTGCTGTGCTTGCCCAGGCGGGCCATCAACTCGTCGTATCCGTCGAAGCCGTCCATGATGTAGAGTGTCAGGCTCTGCTTGCGGGGGGCGAAGCCGGTGATCATCCACTCCCCTTCCCGGCCGCTGGCGTACTTGTAGTGATAGCGGCCAAAGCCGACGATGCTGCTGCCCCACATCTGGGCAGGTGCGCCTGTGGCCTCCTCCATCAGCGTTTTGATGGCGAAGCAGTCCGCACGCTTGCGCTCAGGTTCCACTTGATTGAGGAATGCCTCCACATTGGCGTCGGTGGGTTGGGTTTTCAACTCAGCCATCGGTTCTCTCCTTTGAAAAACTCACTGCACAGCAGGTGACAGTCACTTTGGAAGTGACTGTCACCTATCGAGCACCCCTCGTGCCCTTTGCGCCATTGTGTCAAATCTACGCCCGCTCTATCAACGAAGCAGCCACTCCGTCCACCGGCACATCCACCTGCTCGCCGCTGGCCAGATCTTGATGGCGGCGTTGCCCGTCTCCACTTCTCTTGGGCCCAGCAGGACGGCGATAGCGGATACTGCGCTCGTCGGCGTACTTGAGCTGCTTGCCGAGCTTGGTCTTCTCGGGATAGAGATCCACCCGCAGACCGGCCGGCCGCAGTTCGTGGGCCAGCGGCCAGCTGGCGCCCACGGTGCGAGTCGTCGAACTGGGTCACGAGCACCTGGGGCTGGCCGTCCAGGTGCTCCGGGAACATGTCCCGCTCCTCCATGACCAGCAGGATGCGCTCCAGGCCCAGGCTGAAGCCGCAGGCGGGCATCTGCTGGCCGCCGAACATGCCGATCAGCTCGTCGTAGCGCCCACCGCCGCCGCCGGACCCGGCGAGATCCGGCAACTCGATCTCGAAGATGGGGCCGGTGTAGTAGCTCAGGCCGCGGGCCAGCTACGGGATCCACCGTGAGCCGCCCGGCCGCGGGGCCTGCGGTCGCACAGGCGCAACACCTCGCGGAGCTCCGCCAGCCCCACGGCTGCCGCGCTCGGAGTCGCCCTCCGAGCGGTCAGCGCGTCGAGCCAGGCCGATGATCTCGACGTCGCCCAGCTCTGGGCGCAGCATCCAGGTCCGCAGCAACTCGTCGATGGCGGGCGCGGCGATGCCCGCGGCCCTGAGCTCCGCACGCACGCCCGTCCACGCCGATCTTGTCCAGCTTGTCCATGGCCACCAGGGCCGAGTCCTCCTGCTCCGGCGGGGATGCCGGCGACGTCCATCAGGCCACGCAGGAGCCCCGGTGGTTGATGCGGATGGAAGCGCTCCGTCGGTGAAGCCCAGCTCCTCGCAGGATCTCGGCGCGCCGCGGACAGCACTTCGGCCTCCACGGTCAGGCTGTTGGAGCCGACGATGTCCACGTCACACTGGTAGAACTCCCGAAAGCGCCCCTTGCCCGGACGGTCGGCGCGATAGACGGGCTGGATCTGGTAGCGTTTGAAGAAGCGCGGCAGACTGGCGTTGCGATACTCGGCCACCACGCGCGCCAGGGGCACGGTCAGGTCGTAGCGCAGGCCGGCGTCGCCCACGCTGTCCTGCGTGGGGCTGTTGGCCAGCGCCTTCTCCAGCTTGCCGCCCCGCTTCATGACGCCGGAAGATGAGCTGGTCGCCCTCGTCGCCATACTTGCCCAGCAGGGTGTGAGCCGCTCCATGGCTCGGCGTCTCCAGCGGCTCAAAGCCGTAGCTCTGGTAGACCCGTTCGATGATGCCGATGACGTAGTTGCGGCGCAGCACCTCACGCGGCAGGAAGTCGCGCATGCCGCTGAGCGGGCTTGGTGTTGAGTTTGGCCATGGTTTCCTCGTGTTGCGTGTTTGGATTGGATTGGTTGGGGTAAGTTTACCACAGAGGGGAAGAGCGGGCGAGCCGAACCTAGCCGTGTTGGGCGGGTTGTTGTTGATGTTGCCGAATGCTGGCCTTCTTAAATGTTGATAATCGTACCATTTTAAAATTATGCCGGCAAGAATTAAGTTTTTGAAAATAACACGTTTCTGCATCTTAATGTTACAATAGTCCTTTATTTTGTTACTATTAGCCGAGAAATAACTTTCAGTTTGCTTAATTTTGGTGACTTATCAGTCCAACCAAGTTTGACGCATAACCAAACAAAGGAAATTTCTATGAACAGATTCCATAACCCTCCATCTAACGGTACTTTCGTTAACCCGCTTGCATCCTTTTTATCCATTATTTTATTCTTTGTTTTCTTACCGGGAAAGCCTAAGGCTCAATCTGTGCAGGTTGGCAGTGGCAGCTACAGCACTTCCCTGCCGTCAGGTGAAATTGGTCCGCAGACTAATTCAGGAAATAATGCAATCCCCAAAGTATCTGCATCATTTGATCAACCTGTTCAAACAAACGATTACTGGAGCAGCTTAATCTACGCCTGGTTTGGGAATCCGCATTCCAATATTTTATATGCCCATCCTATAAACGCTAAAGCAATCGAGAGTGGTCTGGAAATCGGTTATACAACAAACCACATATTCGCAGCAAATGATTTTTTGTATCCCTATGCACAGCAGCTCACAGTTGGCGTTAATGGCCTGTCCGCTTCTCAAACTGTTGTCGATCATTATGGCGATTGGACAGTAACAGCCTTATGGGATGATGGCCCAGTATCCATGCAAGCGACAATTGGACATGGTCTGCCCTATGTTTTCTTCAGAATCACAGGCGGTGATGCAGTTATTACCTCCGCCCAGGCTCCCACTATCTGGGCTAACCAGGATGAGGTACTAGGAATTACTATTGACGGCAGACATTATGGTATATTTGCACCGACTGGATCAAGCTGGTCCGGAAGCAGTACGTTTCAATCGGACCTTAATGGGAACGATTATCTTTCCATAGCACTGCTGCCTGATAACACAGCGGAGACCCTTGAGTTATTCAGAAGCCATGCCTATGCATTTGTTACAAATAGTGAAGTTGACTGGCAGTATAACGAAGCTATGGCAGAACTTACCAGCACCTATAGCTATGAGACTGTTTTAATGGATACCAGCGCTGGTAACATTGATGAAACATTAACGGCACTTTATCGCCATCAGTGGTTAAACACACCAGATCCTTTAACAAATTACACCTATCAATCTCCTCGTGGTACAATGAAACTGTTTGAAGGCAGTTCATTTTCTACAGTGCTGACCTTTAACGGGGTGCTGCCTGCGCTACCCGATCGCGGAGATTATAATAGAACGGATCTTTTAAGTTTTGTTCAAGATGCAGCAGCTGAAACATTGCCAATTACACCGACTTATGAAAATGGCAAAGCTATAGCCCGTTTTAGCCATTTAGTTCATATAGCAGATCAGCTGGGAGCAACTACAGAACGTGACCACTTTCTGTCTGAAATAAAAATACGTCTGGAAGATTGGTTCACGGCGGGTGGTGAGCAGGAGTACTCCTATATCGCGAATTGGGATGTTTTAACGGGCTACCCATCAGGATTTGGGGCTGATAATCAAATAAATGACCACCACTTTCATGCCAGTTATGCCGTGATGAGCGCAGCAACCGTTGCCCAGTACGATAGTGCCTGGGCCTCACAGGAAAATTGGGGCGGTATGGTAAATCTGCTTATTAAAGATGCTAATAACTGGGACAGAAGCGACGATCAGTTTCCATTTTTAAGAAGTTATGATTCGTATGCCGGGCACTCCTGGGCGGCGGGACATGGAGATTTTGCCGAAGGCAATAACCAGGAGTCTAGTTCGGAATCGATGAATTTTGCCGCAGCTGCAATCCTTTGGGGTGAGGCAACACAGCAGGCTGATATTCGTGATCTGGGCATTTTCCTGCATAGCACAGAAACAGCAGCTGTTGAACAATATTGGTTTGATGTTGATAATCAGGTATTCCCGCAAGATTATCCGCATGTGGCTATTGCTATGGTATGGGGTGGTAAAGGTGTGCATTCCACGTGGTTTGGCGCTGATCCTGAATTTATCCATGGTATCAATATTCTGCCGGTTACCAGCGGCTCTCTGTACCTGGGTAGACACCCGGATTTTGTTATGGCAAACTATAATGAAATTGTAGATGAACGCAATGGACAGCCCACAATATGGAAGGATGTATTATGGGAATACCTGGCCCTGGCTGATCCAAACTCTGCAATATCCTATTACTATGCTGATTATTCCTATGAACCGTTTGATGGTGAGTCACGTGCCCATACCTTGCATTGGCTTTTTAACTTAAAGAAAATGGGACATGTGGATACAACTGTTTTTGCTGATATTACCACCTATGCCGTTTTTAAAGATCAGGCAGATGATTTTACCTATGTGGCTTATAATGCCGGCTCAGCAGAGCGTCTGGTAACATTTTCTGATGGTTATTCAATGACGGTTGCCCCCAGAGAGCTGCATTCAGAAAGCACCGCTATTGAGAATCCGGATGCACCGGTGACTTTGTTACTGGCTGATAAAACATCAGGAAAATCACCGCTGACCATAGAGTTCCAGGGAAATAAAAGTTTTGATCGCAACGAGCACGCATTAACATTTGAGTGGGTCTTTGGATCACAAGGTACAAGCTCCAGTATTGATACAACCTTTATTTTTAATGGGGTTGGTGAATATTGGGTGACACTGACCGTTACCAATACACTTGATTTATCCTCAAAGGATAGTGTTTTAATAACAGTATTGGGAAATGGAACACCATTTTCCGGATCACCCGCTATGGTTCCCGGCAGAATTGAAGCGGAAAATTATGATATTGGCGGTGAAGGTGTAGCTTATCACGATGCCGATGCCAACAATGTGGGATTGGCCTATCGGCCTGATGAGGGTGTTGATATTGAAAATTCCAACGAGGGAGGCTTTGATGTCTATTGGATAACTGCCGGTGAGTGGCTGGAATACACCATTGAAGTGCAAGAAACAGGGTTATACAATTTTGTCGCTCGTGTGGCTACTGTGCCGGGCTTCGGTAATTTTAAGATATTGATAGACAATGTAGATGTAAGCGGAATCAGACCCGTGTTGCATACCGGCGGCTTTCAAGAATGGTCAAACATTGAAATAGATGATGTTCAATTGCAAGCAGGAATGCACATTATGAGACTTGAATTTGACTCCCCCTCTGATCCATCCGGCTGGTTGTTCAGTTTAAATTATATTGATGTTACCGAATCTATCCAAACCGGAATTGATGAAGCTGAAGCTTTGCCGCGGGAATTTAATCTGCAACAGAATTATCCAAATCCATTTAATCCAATTACAACAATTAGTTATTCAGTTGCTAAAAAAGGACATGTTTCGATAATTATTTATGATAACTTGGGAAGAAGCATCAAGACCTTAATAAATGAAGATAAAGCAACAGGTAATTATACACTGAAATTTAACGCAGAATTTCTGCCCAGCGGCATTTATTATTATCAAATGAAAGCATCCGGTTTTGTCCGGACGGGCAAGATGTTACTTTTAAAATAGAGATATATATTTTTTCCTAGCTGCGATTTGTGAACTCCTGACCAGCGAAAATGTATATCTTGTGTGTTGTGACCTCATACTTTAAATTAAGCGGCGCATCCGAATACGGTGCGCCCTTTTTCATATAAGTAATATCAGGGACATTTAATTATGGACTATTTGGAAACTTTTTGGAATAATCATTCCGAATTGATATTAGGTATTGCCTATAAAGGTCTGTTGGTGATCATAGTTTTGGTAGCAAGTCACTTCGTTTCCAAAGCTTTGCATCGCTGGATTCACAGGACAAACGATCGTTTTGAACGGTTTGATGAAACCCTGGTGCCTGTTTTATGCACTGCAGCCAGTGTAGCTGTTTATTCAATAGGATTCATCATTATTCTCGATGTTTTCGGGGTAAACACCACTAGTATCATTGCTTTGTTGGGTGCAGCAGGACTGGCTATTGCCCTGGCTCTCAAGGATACTCTAAGCAATATCGCCGCAGGAATGATGCTTCTTATTCTCAGACCTTTTCGCGCCGGTCATTTTATTGAATGCGGTTCCATTTCGGGCACAGTGAAATCTGTTGGGTTATTCACAACCATACTTGAAACGCCAGATGGACTTTATATCGCCTCACCAAATAGCAGCCTTTGGCAATCTCCCATAAAAAATTTTACAATTAATGGCAAAAGACGCATGGATCTGATTGTTGGAATTGCCTACAACGATTCTATCGATAAAGGATTTGAAGCATTGCAGACTGTGATTAAGAAAGAAACGCGTTTTCTTGATGAACCGGCACCTATGTTGATGGTTCAGGCAATGGCCGACAGTTCGGTAAATCTGCAGCTACGGGCCTGGGTAAATATTGAAGATTATTGGAATGTTTATTGGACTGCTAATAAGATGGTAAAAGAGCAGATAGAAGCCGCCGGACTTACCATTCCATTTCCACAACGAGATATCCATGTTTTTAACTCAAAATAGGGTTTCACTAATACATTTATGTCCTAATCTCCCGGAAAGATTATAATTTGGAAAATTATCTTTTGCTTTTCATCTTGTATGCCCTCTCACTTTCGGCCGTATTTTTTTTCAACGGGCCACGGTCACAGAACAAACCCTCTGCCTCTCCATCGCAAAAGTCTTACAAGCGCTTATTGGTTGTGGGTGCAACAGGCGGAACAGGTCAGCAGATTATTTCCCAGGCGTTGGAAAGGGGTTTTACAGTAACGGCGCTTGTCCGCAATGCCTCAAAACTAAATGTGAAACATCCCCAATTGAAAGTTATTCAGGGTGATATTCTTGACTATAGCGCTGTTGAATCTGCTGCTCGGGGACAGGATGCTGTATTGTGCGCTCTTGGCCACAAAAAGTTCTTTTTTCCCACACGAATTCTGTCGCAAGGAACGCGAAATCTACTGCAAGCTATGGAAACTGAAGGTGTAAAGCGCCTTGTCTGCGAGACATCATTAGGTATCGGTCATAGTGCAGGCCGTATGGGACTTTACTACACACTATTTGTCGTTCCCGTTATTCTACCTTTTTATTTTTGGGATAAAATGAGACAAGAGAAGTTGATTGCTGCGAGCAACATAAATTGGGTAATTGTGCGACCCGCAGTTTTGACAAATAAGAAAATGCGTAAAACCTATAGACATGGTTCTGTTGTAGGTAATTTTGTTTGGACAGCTAATATTTCACGCGCTGATGTTGCCGATTTCATGCTGAACCAGGTTACAGATGAGACTTACCTTGGAACAGCGGTAGGTATATGCCGCTAATGTTTATTTGAGCAGCTAACAATTTTTTACAACGGATTAGGAAACCATAGTTTATATTAAAGTTTTAGACCCGCGGTTGTTGTAATCTCTAATCGTTGCAATAATTCAAAAAGAGCTTCAAAAGAAACAGGTTTGTTTATTATTCCATCCGCTTGCGCGACAACTTTTTCCAGATCCTCCGACATTTCATATCCGGTAATAAAAATAAATGTGGCCCTGTTACCTAATGCTTTCACTTTTTTAAAAAACTGCGGTCCGGACATTTCGGGCATAGAAACATCTGAAATAATGGCTTTATAGTCATTGCTTTTTATCATTTCCAGCCCTTGCTGTCCGCTGGAGGCTCCATCACATTTAATTCCTTTTGTATTGAACATCTCAACCAAAAGTTGTAAAACAAGTTCTTCATCATCAACAATAAGTATTTTATTTGATCCATTGCGGCTTGGGGATGAAGCGTCTAAATCCAAAATCTTTTCATTCAAATATTCCTTTTTTGGCAGACTTGTTATATTGCGCAGATTATCTGTTAATTCAACAAAGCGCTTAATCATTTCGTCAAAATGAGGTATTAATTTATGTACATCTCCCCCGCCTTTTAAAATACCAACAGTGCTTGATAGCGCCTGCAAAGGCTGCCCAAATTCATGAGATACCGCCGCTGCCAATTCTTGTGAAGTTTTAAGATTCTCTACTTCAATTAAATCTTTTTGCTTATTCTTAATTTCTTCCAGGGCATTTTTTAATTCATTATTAGTTATTGAAAGTTGATCCGCCTTGTCTTTTAGAAGGTTTTGGTTGGTTTTTAATTCTTTATTCAATTCAATGAGTTCTTTTTTATTATCAGATAGAATACGATAACCAAAAACAGCGGAAATAATTGTTACAAAGCAGCCTAACAGAAACAGGAGAATAAATTCCCATTCCGTACTTTTGGGGTAAGAAATAAATTCAATTTCCCAAATTCTATCCAAGAATCCGAAACTTCTGCTTGCACTCGATTCCTTAATGTCATGAGCATTTGAAAGATTAGAATATAACAGGGTTTTTGAATCTTTGGTGATATCAAAAATTTTAATCCCCATTTGATCGGCAAACCCATAACGAACTGTCATTGCTTCCAAGAAATCACCCATGCGCAACACAATTACAAAATATCCTAAAAAGGTTTTTGTATTATTTTGCCAAACCGGGTTAAAAACTATAATGGATTTTTGAGATTTTTTTTCTTGTACTAAAGTTATAGGTTCAGAGCTGTATATCTCACCCTTGAGCCTGGCCATCATTAAAGCCTTGAGCCTGGCTTGATTAGAACCAAGATCAAAACCCAGTGCCGGTTCATTTTCAGATAAGGGCTCTGCATAAAATACAGGGTAATATTTATGTCTTTTTTTAACCGGAATAGGCCTTCCCGTTGTATCTCTTTCACTAAATATAAAATCTTCAAAACCATCTTTTCTGGCTTTTTGTTCATAAAAAATCTTATCGTCAAAATCCACTTCGGGAACCCATTCTATGGCCTGCACATCTGTTAGAGATTTTAGCCAATAATTGGAAATTTCTTTAAAGTGCTGTCTGTTTGGTATGCCATATACCTGCGTTTCAAGACGCAGGAATTCAAGGGCATCCTTATTTCTATTTAGCTCAATCTGCAGAGCTTCGTTAAGTTTTTTGTAATTGGAGTCAAAACTTCGCCACTCTCTGTCTGTTTTGTTTTTTTTTACATCATGGTAGGCAAAGTAGCTTAGGCTAAATCCGATACATAAAATTATGGAGGCAAAATATGCAGGTCTTAATTTTTTAAATTCGAACTTTTTCTTTAAGAAGATAACAAGCAATAAAACAACAAGTATAAAAAGCGATAGACTAGGAAAAGCCGTTTGTAATAGAAATAGTTTGCTATGTAAATTTTTTACATAATTTGCCTGACCGACAATACTTTCCATTGTGTATCGGTTTCGAAACTCATTCCACGGGCGAACTCTTTCTTTAGTGTTTATATCGTAAAACCATCCTGTTGTATGATCTTCATACTTTATCAGCCATCCTGTTTCAGGATCCAGCCACAATTGAAGATATATGGATAAATTAACCCCGTATTTCTCCGGAACATTTTCCAGACTTGTTAAATTTTCCGTTTGATCGGCAGTATAGTAACAATCATATCTGTAGGTATTAAGACCATTGATTATCTCTTCTCTTTTAAATTCCATAAGAGCGGGTGCATCGTAGTTAACATGCCAATAAGTAAAATTTTCTTTCTTATTATGTCGGGGACCGAACAAATAACCATGTCTTTCTTTATCACCATAGTCATATACATGTCTTGTTGTTTTGGAATCAATGCCATATATCCTTACTACCGTAAAAATATCTTCATCCGTAAAAGGATTTCTAACTTCAAACTCGTTTTTAATAAGGTGGATATCATCATATGTTTTGATTGTTTTATACGTAAACTTTGACTCTGTTGTTATTTCATCTGTAAATCTATTTTTATCTGCATCATATAAATTATCAACTGAAACCATTTGTGCTGAGTACTTAAAATCAGCGTCCAGTTGATATATATTATCAATAATTAGTGAGCGGCTTACAGCAATAATTGCTATTATTAAAAGAAGCACAATTAATAGGGAAGAATGATTTTTCATAATCTTGCTGTCGACAATATTCTAGCGACCTTCGTTAAACTATAATTTGTGAAATAGGAATAAATTTTAATTCTATTTAAACTGTCGAAATATTTCAAATTATCTTTCACTTTATTTGATAATTGGATCATATTACTTATTTTTTAATAATTCATGATAATTGGTTATCTGCTATTGCATTCGAAATATTTTCCTGAGATATTTATTTGAAATAGCAGCAGGCCAAAACAGGTATAAGTCCTGCAAAGAAATTTCCGATTATAAACTTATTTCAGAAAATCCTGTTAATCATTAACCCTAAAAAGTAAATTTCCTGGTTAACAAGAATCATAGGAAGGAAAAAGTGACATGGCTGATTATCCCATACCAAAAATGGAACAAGATAGACAGGCTAGTTTAGACCGCTTACAAATTCTGGACACTCCATCCGAAGAACGTTTCGACCGAATTACAAGGCTAGCCCGCAGATTGCTTGATGTGCCAATCGCCCTTGTCTCTTTGGTCGATAATGACAGGCAATGGTTTAAATCGGTACAGGGTCTCAATGTAACGGAAACAACGCGTAATGTATCGTTTTGTGCGCACGCTATCATGAATCCGGAATCCATAATGGTCGTGCCCGACGCAACGAAGGATCAACGTTTTCTAAACAATCCTTTGGTTACTGACGAGCCGCAGATAAGATTTTATGCAGGCCATCCACTTAAATCGACCGATTCTCAACCCCTGGGAACATTGTGTATAATTGACCGCAAGCCACGCGAAATAACGCCTGAGGAGTCTGCAATCCTGCACGATCTGGCAGGAATAGTTGAAAGTGAGTTGCACATTTTCCGCTTAAGTGAATCTCAAAAAGACCTGGTGACCAAACTTGATAAAGCACAAAAAACCGCCATGGTTGATTCACTTACCAAACTTTGGAATCGCGAAGCATTTTTTGATGTGTTTAACCGTGAAATAGAAAGGGCCAGGCGTGACAAATTGCCTATTTCTGTAGCAATGATAGATCTTGATCACTTTAAATCGGTCAACGATACATATGGACATCCTGCCGGGGATGAAGTTTTGAAAACCGCCGCAGATAGGCTGCGTTCTTCCGTTCGTCCCTACGATGCAGTGGGTAGGTATGGAGGTGAAGAATTTATTATCTTATGGATTGAATGTGATCGCGATTCAGCATCTCTTCTTGCCAGGCGCATATTGGAGCATATGACAAGTTCACCGATTCCGATCCCTGAAGGTAAACTCAATGTTACATGCAGTATAGGCGTAACCAGCGTTGAGCCTGGTTCTGCATTAGATGCCGCCAAAATAGTTGATGAAGCAGATAAAGCGCTTTACCGGGCTAAATCAAATGGACGAAATCGTTTTGAGATTACATATATCGGCAATCCCTAGACCAAAACATATATTTAAAAATGACTGATTATTGAATTTGAGATTATTAAAAACTTCTGTATCAATAATGCAACGGCCTTAAAATATCTTTCCACATTTACTTCATTCAAACATCATTGCTGACAAACACAATGATCAACGCTAAAGCAGCCGCAGTTGTTTCTGTTTTTTCTTCAAAGTGCAAAAGTATGGAATAATCCTACTGATTTATCGTTAGAATACTAATAAAAGATCTCTTCGTTGTGATAAGAGTTACATAAGCAATAACTATACTGGAACAATGTTGGTGTCAGTTCTGTTTGGCAAATAAAATTTTAATAATTTATTTGAACAAAATTAACATTGTTTCATTAGTGGCGAACATTAAATAAGCACAGTTTGACAGGAGGATCATGTATACATTTTCAATTGATACAGCGCTAAATCAGATTAGCGTAGTGTTTGAAGGCGAAATTTCAATTGAAGAATATCGTCAGTTTATGACTGAGCTTGTTGAATCACCAGATTTTAGGCCAAGCCCCAAAATTTTAATTGATCAGCGACTTGGTAAATTAGCAGTATCAATGGAAGATGCAAAATCACATCCTATGTTTGTTAAGGGGCTGCAGGATAAATTGGGAGAAGCAACAGTAGCAGTCGTTGCCTCTTCAGATTTTGATTTCGGTATGAACCGCTTCTTTGAGCTTTCAAGTGAAGATTTTTTACAACACAAAGGAATGGTGTTCCGTGACATAAATGAGGCGGTTAAATGGCTTGCAAGCGGCAAAACAGATTAGTAAATAGCAATTCCACTTCTAGGTCGTGGATAATTTAATTGGCACCCTTGTGCCCTCATTCTCTGCTTTGATTTCGATAATACCATTAGGTGTTTCTATATTTTTTTTACACAAACTAATCGCCAAACAAAATCCTTGTTTTTATCCCAAAAAATAATTTATGCCCACAAAATCCCTGTGCACAAGCGCACTTGTGAATATTCTCTTTTTTAGTATATTTTCACAAACAAATAATAATACCATAAAAAACAAGGCTTTGCGGTCCATAATTCAAATAATTCCAGGTGTGAAATGCTAAAAGGTATATGTCCCAAGATTATTCTGTTTTGTTTATTTTTTACCTTTTTTAATTGTGAGACACCGCGCAACAATCCTCTTGATCCTGAAAATCCTAATCACCAGCTAGCAGCTATATCCGGGCAGGTTTTAACTTACCGTATACCGCATATACCTGTCAGCAGTGTAAATTTGATTTGGAAGCAGGAGGGCCGCAGCAATCAAAGCGATGTACAAGGCTATTTTGACCTTGATCGGATTCAGAGCAACGACGGTTGGCTTATTGCAGAAAAAAGCGGCTTTTTAAAGGACTCCGTTCATATCGAGTGGACAGGTCAAAAAACCCAAAACCTGGCAATTTATCTTAATCAATTACCAACGTTAGATTCACTCATATTTTACAGCAGTATCGAAAACAGGCGTCCGGACAGGCAAATTATTTCTATCGTAACAAAAGCCAAAATACAAGATGCGGATAATGATATTGATTCGGTTTTTATAGCCTGTCCCCCGTTGGATGTATACACAAACCTTATATACAATATTGATAAAGAACAATATGAACGAAGCTTGACAATGGAAGATTTGCATATTAGTACACCGGAAGCGGTGACAGGTCATGAATTTATTATTACAGTAAAAGATAATTTCGGCAATTTGCTGGAGTTAAACCGCAGCGTGGTAAAACGCATCATTAAGGAAGAGATCGAAACCGTAGAACCGGTTGGATCAGAGCTGACTCCACCTCAACCAACACTGGTTTGGCAACCTTTTACGCCGGGATTTCCTTTCCATTTTATGGTGCAGGTATATATCGATGAAATCTCCCCTGTCCTGGTGTGGCAAAAAGATAACATTCAGCCCGCAACGCTTTCTGTAGATGTAGACATTGTGTTAGATGCTAATGATTATTTTTGGATTATTTGGTGCATTGACGAATTTGAAAACCGTTCAGCCTCCAAGCCTGAGAAATTTTATGTTGAATAATATCGATACATTTGAGTTAAAAGAAAAACAGGTTAAAGCTCTTTTTAACATTACACAACTGTTGGGCAGAACTGAATTTAGTTCAGGATTGATTGAAGAAGCACTGGATTGGCTTGTAGAGGTAATTAGCGCTGAACGGGCCGTTTTTACCCGCTATAGGGCAGAGAGCAATTCATTCGAAATAATCTCCGCACGTAATATTGAGAAAGAGTCTATTACTGATTTGGCCAAATTTTCATCTGGTGTTCTTAATCAGGTGGTAACAGAAAAGAAATCCATTCTGTATCATGATGTTGGCATGGATCCGCATGTCTCGCAATTTGAAAGCATAAAAATTCAGCAGATAAAATCTGTGATTGGTGTACCCATATTAAGCCGTGACCGGATCTGGGGTGTAATTCTGGCTGACAGTAAGCAAAACCGCCAGGAATTCAATGATAACAGCCTTGGGTTTATGCATTTTTTTTCCAGCCTGCTTTCGCTGGCACTGGATAGAATTTTGCGGCTTGAGCAGCTGGAAGCCAAAACCACAGCGCTTAAAAATGAGCTGGAACGCATAAAACCAGTACCAGACATGATAGGCAACAGCAAAGCGATGCAGCAGCTTGCGGTTTTAATCCATAAAGTTGCCGATACAAACGCTATAATATTAATTACAGGAGAGAGTGGAACAGGAAAAGATGTGGCGGCGAGGGCAATCCATATGCTTAGCAACCGTAAAGAAAAACCTTTTTTGGCCCAGTTTTGCGGCTCAATTCCCGATTCGCTTTTGGAAAGCGAATTATTTGGGTATAAAAAAGGTGCTTTTACAGGTGCTGCAAACGATAAAACAGGGTTATTTGAATCGGCTAATTATGGAACGTTTTTTTTAGATGAAATAGCTGATATATCTGTTGCCCTGCAAGCCAAACTTTTACGCGTTACACAGCATCAGGAAGTTATCCGTTTAGGTGAATCCATACCACGCAAAATTGACGTACGTATCATTGCTGCTACAAACAAAGATCTTAAAAAACTGGTCAGCGACGGTAGTTTTCGTGAGGACCTGCTTTATCGTTTAAATGTTTTTCCAATATTTATCCCTCCACTGCGGGAACGTATGGAAGACCTGGTTTTACTCGCTGAACATTTCATCGCTAAATATTCTACAAAAAAACACAAACTAAGCCCGGGGGCGCTCCAGAAACTGCAAGCATTCGATTGGCCAGGTAATATCCGTCAGCTTGAAAATACAATTCAGAGAGCCTTGATTTTAACTGAAGATTCTAAAATCCTCGAGGAACATATTATTCTAGAAGAAGAAAGTGAAAACCTGGGTTTGCATTCTAAGAAACTCAAAGAAATTGAAAATTCTATCCTGCAAAAAAGACTCCAGGCTAACGATGGCAATAAAACAGCCACGGCTAAGTCTCTTGGTGTTTCCGTGCGCTGGATACAACTTCGTTTAAAAGAAATCGGATGAGGACTGCGTTATAAATAATCGTTGATTTACTGCTTATGGAAACACTTTTTGAAAAATTTAATATCATTTCCTGCCTGAAGAAAACAGAGTTCAGTGCTGTTTACCTGGCTGATCATATCTTTTTACAAAAGCGTATAATTTTAAAAACACTGGATTCAGATAAAACCGCAGATGGAAGTGATCTAACACGTTTAAAACGAGAAGCACAAATACTTGCCAAACTGAATCACCCTAATATAATTCGAGTATTGGACTTCGGTTCATTTCAAAACTTTGTCTACATCTCGTTTGAATATTTTCCCGCACAAACTATGCGTGAAATAATTAACGCTAACAGCATAACCAAAAACGAAAAGATAGCTCTTTTGCAACAAGCAGCACAAGGTCTTGCCTATGCTCATAAAAACAATATCGTACATCGGGATATAAAACCAGAAAATATTCTGGTAGACGATAATCTGCAGCTTAAAATAGCTGATTTTGGATTGGCACTATCGAACGAAAGCAGCCTGCTAACCGACCCTGCATCTGTTATTGGCACGCCGGCTTATATGTCTCCGGAGCAGGTATCGGGGAAAGATATCAGTGCGGCCAGTGATATCTTTTCGCTGGGTTTGGTGGCTTATGAACTGTTTAATAAAAACAATCCTTTGCTAGGGGCAGATCTTGGACAAACAATAAATAACATTCTAAATTTCAATTCAAAACAGCATAATGAACTGCTTAACAAAAGTGCTGATATTGAAAAAAATATTATAAAAAATCTGTTAGACCCGGATCCTGCCAAAAGGCATATAAGCCCAGAGTTGATAAACAGAAGACGAAAACAAAATGCAGGTTGGTCAACAAAAGATTTTTGCCAAAATTTTATGGTCAGCTGTTCCTATTGCTGCACTCCTTCTCTTTCTAATATTTAATTATTATTCAACAAATTCTAATATGCCAGGAAAAAACACCGTCAGTATCGAAGAAAATAAGGACCAACAGCCAAATCAATCCTCTACAGAAATATACGAACTCCGACAACAAAAGGAAGTTAGCGGTTTAAACAATCCTATTAGTGAAACAAAACCAAACTTCACAAAAGAAAATAATTTGGCCGAAAGGGAGGCACGTTTACTAATTGAATCCATACCCCCTGCCCTTATTTTTATCAATTCGCAGCCGTTTGGCAAAACTTCCGCTAAAAAAGCAGCTAATTTAAAAGCAGGTAAATACCTGGTCACTTTGAAAAATGACGATTTTCCGGATTATCAGCAAAACATAGTGTTAAAAAGTGGTGAACAGGTACAGTTTGTAATCAATCTGAATGAGCACAGCGGCATATTAAAAGTTTTTGCATATCCATGGGCTGAGGTAAACATAAGCGGTGAAAAGTTTGGTCAAACACCATTTGATAAACCAATACGCCTGAAAAAGGGTCTTTATACAATTGAGTTAAGAAATCCGGGTTTTGAGGTTTACAAAGAATCTTTTGAGATTAGTGGAAACGATACCTTCATAGTGCAGCATAATTTCAATAAATAGGATTTTGGCACTAAAATTGAAACAGTTTATTTAAAATGATATTTTAGGTGAGATCATGAAAAGAAACATTTTAACAATCCTTATAATATTTCTGATGAATTTTGCAGGAGCCGGCATAAAAGAATGGCAGGTTGTCTCTGATATGCCCTTACCTGTTTCAGGAGCTGTGGCCTTTACAAATGATTCACTGATTTTTGTTTTTGGTGGTCACAATTCCAGTGATTTTGTAACTCCAGCCTTGCTGCAAATTTATAATCCTGAACTAAATTCCTGGCGGGTAGATACTCTTGGGTCTTTTCAAAACTCGAGATATGGGGCAAGCGGCGGAATATGGCAGGGAAATGCTTATTTTTTTGGAGGACAAACAAATAATTCTGCAACGACTCTCGATATTTGGGGTCTTGCAGGAAATACTGAGCTTATCTCATCGAATCATAATGATAATTTTAACCGAAATTTTGCCAGCACGATTTTCTTTAACGGGAAAATTTATTCTTTTGGCGGATATTCTGTTAACTCTTCGGCAACGGACCGGCCACATCTCCCGTATATTTTTATTTATGACATAGCCAGCCGGACTGTTGAGACAGAACTGACAAGCGACTATTTAACAGAACTGCCCTATTACCAGATGACGGCCCGCATTTACAACAGAATTTATATCCTTGGGGGTACATTTAATGGCGTATTAAATACCATATTTTATTTCAATATTGTAACTAAAACACTGCATAGAGTGCCGAGAAGATTGGCACTGGCGCGTTATGGCGGTACAGCCCATGCCCTGGGTGACAGCGCCATTATCCTGATAGGAGGCTGGGATGGACGTGATCAGGCACTTAGCGAGGTTGAAACCATTAATCTTAGAAATCGCGAAATCGGAATGTTACCGGATATCACAAACTTAAACTATGCCCGGGCTGAACATGTATCTATAAAATTCAATGATGATTTATATGTATTTGGAGGCCGCAACACTGCAAATAATACAAATATAAGCGCTGTAGAAAAGTTTACTGATTTTAAGTTAACAACAGCATTGCAGCCAGAGCAGGGATTGCCTGATGTTATTAAACTGTACAACAATTATCCTAATCCATTCAATCCATCAACTGTTATCAGTTATCAATTAGCGCTTAACAGCCATGTCTTTTTAAAAGTTTATGATATTACAGGGAAACTAATCAGGACTCTGGTCGATGATCAACAAATAGCAGGTGCGCATAAAGTCACTTTCAATGCCTCCTCTTTGGCCAGTGGTGTTTATTTTTATACTCTTAATGCCGGAGATCAATCCTTTACAAAAAGGATGGTTTTGATACGATAAACTTTGGCTGGACTGTAAAACTCGGTTAAGCAAAAAAATGGGTATATTTAATTACTCACGGGCTTTAGACTGTTGAGAGAACAAGTTCAAATTTTATGACAAAGCTACGACCTTTATTTTCTTCCCTATTCCTGATTGTAATGCTGATAGCGCCTGCAGCATTTTCACAGAGCAGCAATATTGTTGATAAACTGCGATCTGCCTTCCAGGATTTCAGTTATGAAAAGGTCATATTCAGTGCAGACTCGATCATTGTTAACTCTGCTGTGCTTGAAAAAAGTGACCTGCTTGAAATATATCGATTAAAAGCTATTTCTCAATTTTCGATTGGCCAGCAAAATTTTAGCGAACTTACCTTCAAAACCATGCTGCAAATCGATTCCAATTATGTTTTAGAGCCATCAATTAATTCACCAAAAATCATCCTGCTGTTCAATACAATCAAAGAGCAACACAGACTCCTTAGTAAAGAAAGTAATCCCTTACTCGTGCCTGATACAGAAAGAGTTGAGCGCTCTCAAAAAGATTATATAGCTGCTGCCGGACGTTCAGTTATTTTTCCGGGTTGGGGACATAATTACTTAAACGAAGAGCCCGGTAACTGGTTTATGGCAGGATCTGCCGTACTCATTCCTCTTTCAGTTTATTTTACTGCTGCCTCCTGGCACTACGAAAAAGAATACCTGAATGAGATTGACGCCCTAAAAATTGAAAAACGTTTTAATAAGTTTGATGATGCTTATAAGATCCGTAATATTCTGTTTGCCTCTTACCTTATCTATTGGCTATATATTCAATATGATTTCTTCGGGCGAAATCCCTATTCAGCAGATGAATCCAATATTGTCTTGCACCTTTCACAAAACAAACCGCAACAGATTCAGATGACCTTAGAAATATCTTTCTAAAGATCCGCAAATATTTCGCTGCACTACGAAAAATTTTCGTGTTTTAAGGGCTATTTTGATTAAAAAATCATCCCGCCCTGCCCTTTTTAACAACTGGCATGGCAATTGACATATCTTTTTCTGTCTGTTACAAATAATACCATTAAAATAAAACAGGAGATGTGTTATGCGAATCTTTACCAGAGCGTTTTTAATATTCCTTTTAAGCGGATTGCTTTCTTCATCTATTGCGGCATCGCTAGGCGGAATAATAGTGGATGGAGAATCTGAACAGCCTATTGCTGATGCATTGATATGGGCCTATCAGGTTAATAGTAATAGCAACGTTGATTCTAATTTCTATGAAACTGCAAGCGATGAAAACGGGCGTTACTACTTTGAACATTTACCGGCAGGTTTATTCCGGGTTACCGCGCACCACCCGGATTATTATGATGCTAAAGCTGAAGTCCAATCAGTAGACGGTGAAATTGCCCTTAGTCAGGATTTCAAACTCAAACCACGAAAACATTATTATAATAACTCTGTAAGCGGAATAATAAGCGACAATAATACGGGCAGACCACTTCGTAATGTGCACGTTTTCCTTTATGGTTCAGCAGCTGAACCATATCGTTTATTAGCAATATCAGATAATAATGGAAAATATCGTTTTAAAAATATCCCGCCAAACTCTTACAAAATGATTGCCTTCAAGCGAAAATTTAAAACCTTCCAACTGGACCGGATTTTAAACATTGAGCGCAACACGCACATTGAAAACCTAGATTTTACTATGCTGCGCATAACGAATGATAGTCCTGGCAGGCTTGTTGGTTATGTTTTTGCCGATAATGGTATTGTCCACGCCGTGGATTCTGCAAATGCAGTGCGAGATATGCTTGTGGCACCGCCCCCTGTATACCCTGCTCGGGTAGAATTATTCCGGATTACAGACGATAACGCCACTTACTATCATGGTACCTGGACAAATCCCGATGGTAGTTACAAAATCCGCGGAATTACTCCGGGAGATTTTGTTGTCGTTGTTCGGGCTCGCGGATATATAGGGCAAAGAGAGCATATTACAATTGATGCCGGCCGTAATGAGAAAATTTTCTTTCTTAAACCGCGTCCCAATCGCTATGGAATTATCAGCGGAAATGTATTTTTTGATGGAAGTGAAGAACCTGTTGCCGGTGCCCTTATCAATTTCATTAACTTAAGCGATCGCAGTCACTTCAGGCATACGTTCACAAATCAAAATGGGGATTACAAAGCGCGATTAAAACCAGGGCGCTATGTTGTTTCATGCTCCTACATGGGTCGTAATTTGCTAGATTCTGTATCTGTAAGTGATACTCTTAGTTTATTTAGCCCCGTCTATTGCGGTTATTACAGGGAATATTTTGATGATGCACATTCTTTTGCTGATGCTAAAAGAATCCCTGTTTATAACGGCTCCTATATTACTGACATTAATTTTGGCTTACCTAAATACCTTTCAATAGAAGAATTTACTGTCTCAGGAACTGTTTTGGATGAAGATGGGACAGCTGTTGGCGGAGCCGAAGTAAGAATTTTTATTAACAACTGCCTCAGCAGTTTAGCAGTTGATCGGAATAGCACAGCTATTCATGACCGCCTGTATACAACAACCTCAAATGATGATGGTTCTTATTCAATCACAATCAGGAACAGACCCTGGTATGCACCCTTTATTATTGTATCCGCGCGTAAAGAAGGATTTCAACCGCAATTCTATGATCATAAAGAAGCCTTTTACGAAGCTGATAGAATTCGTGTTAACAGAACTGAAATCAGTGATATAAATTTCGATTTAATTCCTGTGCCACAACAAGACTTTACTATGGCCGGATTAATAACCGATACCGATAACAATCCTATTCCGGGAACATTTGTAATAACGGGAAATGTGAATACCAGCCAGCTTTTCTTTGCATTCAGCAATAGCAATGGCTATTACTCTTTTAACGGGCTGCCTGAAGGGGTTTACTATACCTTGTTTATTGCTTTTGGCTATGGTCCGGAATTGTGGGATAATGCCACAGAATGGGCTGATGCTGATCCTATCTTTTTAGATCAGGATATGTTTGATATCAATGCTGAGTTACAACCTGTTCTGCCCGATACGGGAGATGGAATTATTACCGGGCGTATAAGAAGTCATAACGGGCTTAATCTTTCTGGAGCTTTGGTAACAGCAAGAGACAACGATGGTGCTGTTGCGGGCTATAGTTTTACAGATGTAAATGGCGATTACAGTATCGCGGGACTTACTGGTGGCGAGTATAAAGTTGAAGCAGGAAAAATTGCCTACAATGCATCTTCAAGTCAGGTTTATGTAACTTCCGATGAACATGCTACAGTGGTACTTGATATGAATATTGAAGGCAATATGGTTACTTCCATCGAAAATGGAAATGAAATGAGTGTACCGGAGAATTTTATTCTGGGTAATAATTTCCCTAATCCCTTCAATCCTTCTACCACCGTAAATTTCGGCTTAAGTAATCCCGCTGATGTGCAGCTCGCTATATATAATATACTCGGTCAGCGTATCAGAGTTTTAATTAACAGCAGTCTGCCCGCAGGCAATTATAAAGCTGTGTGGGATGGCCTGGATACTAACGGGAAAAGGGTTAGTTCTGGGTTATATTTGTTAGTGCTTGAGTCTGGTAAACAACGTCTTTCACGAAAGATGCTGTTAGCTAAATAAACGGTTTTAATTTTTTGCAGGCGAAGGGGGATAGTTGACAAAACTATCCCCTTTTTTATTTATAGCATCTTTACAATTTTTACGATTGCAGGGAAATACAAATACATCTTGCTTTCTGATAGATATTTTACGAGGTTTTTATTAATTCAAATGCAAAATTAATTAATCAAAAAATCGAGGTAAAGTTGAAAAGACTATCATTAATTATACTAATATGTCTGTTCTTTTACGGATGTTCTACTACCTATACTAATAAAAAACCGCTTGGTGAGAAATTTCCAATTATTACTGGCACATCACTTGAAAAACAAGAGATAAAAATTCCTGAATATTTTAGCGGATCACAAGTTATATTGCTCCTGGGCTACAAGCAGGACAGTCAGTTTGATATAGACAGATGGTTAATTGGTCTGGATCAGACAAATACTAGGGTAAAAGTATACGAACTACCCACCATACAAGGTTTATTTCCAAGAATGTTTTCGACTTTTATAGACAATGGCATGCGTTCAGGAATACCTAAAGAATTATGGGGTGGCGTTATTACAATTTATAAAGATGGTGATTTAGTTCAAGAGTTTACAGGAAATGAAACGCCCAATAACGCCCGCGTGCTGGTATTAGACGATAAAGGTCTTATTATTTATTTTTACGACAGAGGATTTTCGGTAGCAGCATTAAACGATTTGCGGGAAAGTTTGAACTTAACGAATATGTCCATTGATGAAAATGATGCTGACCCAAAGCTCTAAAATTTTAAATGTCGGAAAACATCATCGGAAAATGGATAATAAAATGCTGAGATACTCATTATTTGTAAATGCCTGCCGCATAGCTGTTGAACCTTTCTCTCAACACCATGTCATTGCGAGGCGCACAGCAAGGAAGCAATCCTTAGCAGAATGATATCACGTCGGACCTGCTAGTGATGACATCCCACCTGCCCAGAGTGACATTGGGTTGACATCCTTCGACAAACTCAGGATGAACAAGTCATCATTATTAGCCGTTGAGCGAGAATTTTTTAACTATGTTTTTTAAGTATGTCACGGACTATAATACATAAATTAATAAAAAGGAGTTACGATCTTGAAATCAGGATTTATTGTTATTACCTCACTTATAGTTTTAGTATTGCTCATTGTATTAGGGTTTTTTATGACTGCTACAGAAGTTGAGAAAGATTTATTGGACAGGTCAAAAAAAGCTTTGTCGGATAGTGAAATTACTCTTGAAAATATTGAATTCGATGGACAGCAGGCTATTCTTAAAGGTACAATTGGCTCCCAAAAAGAAAAGGATCAAATTGAAAAAATTATTTCTGCTGTGCCGGGAGTTGCCGGAATTTCAAATTATCTTTTAGTTGAGGTTCCTGTTGCAGTAATTTTAAAAGTGACAGGAGAAAACACCATTTTTAATGCAAAGAGTGGCAAATCTGTAAAAGCGCAAAATGGTGGGCGATTAATAGATGGAGATATTATTTCCACTGGAGATAACGCGGGTCGTGTAGAACTAAAATTCCTGGATGATAACAGTTTAGTCCGTATCAGACCAAATTCCTCAATAACAATCAATGCAGCCAAAGTCCAAAATAGTGTGACAAAAAATATCTTACTGGAATTCGGTTCAATTTTAGCAAAAATTGTTAAGCAACAAGCCTCTTTCAAGGTAACAACTTCAACATCTGTTGCTGCCGTAAAAGGAACAAGTTTCTGGACTTTGCAGGAATTAAAAGGCGCAACATCCTTTCTTGGAGAGGAGGGTGTTGTGGAAATAAGTAATGATGCCGGTGCGGTGCTTATGAAAGCAGGAGAAATGTGCAGTGTGCTTTCAAAAACCGCCACTCTTATTGTTGAAAAAGTCGATTTAAAAAAAGCATTTATCAAAACAGTTGGCGGCAGCAGAATCACTTTCGGGCAGAACGGAACCAGCCTGGATAAAGAAAAGTCCATCTTTTTAAATAAAGTAAAAGATTTTATGCTCAAATATCCTACCGCGCTGCTTGTTATTGAAGGTTATACAGATTCTATGGGGAAAGCTAAAGAAAATTTACTACTTAGTGAACTGCGGGCAAATGCTGTCAAAGAATATTTA